>CAZQIJ010000052.1:0-15744 GCA_964592955.1 uncultured Anaerolineaceae bacterium | reverse complement strand
GAGGTGGCACATAGGCATGCCCCGGCAGGCTCACGCGGTAGCGGTTCTCGCTGGCCCGCACCCGCCTCAGGCAGTCCATGATGGTTCCCTCACGCACAAGCAGGATGTTGGCGCGCCGCTCCATCGGTTCAACGATAAGGGCGACCTCGCCTTCCGGCCCTTCGATGTCAATCTGCAGCAGGCGCTCCCATGCCGGTTGGCTGACGTGTGCGACGATCCCCCCTTCCACATAGCGCCGTACCAGCAGCGCCAGCGTTGACGGTGTGACCACACCCCGCCGCAGTTTGTCATCAACAAGATGCACGCGCGGGAGTCGTGAGTCTGCGCTCATATAGAGGTAATGGCGGCGGTGGCTGGCATAGATTTCGAACCCTAAGCCGACGCTGTCCACGCTGATCGAATCCTGAACCCGCCCGCCTACCACGGTATCCATGAGTTCGTCCACCAGGGCCGAAATCGTGAAGGCGTCCAGGTACATCAGTTGCCGTCCTGGGTCAGCAGATACGCGATAATGTCGCCCAGGTCGCTGTCCGATAATGCAAGCTGCGGCATCTGTGCGGAGTACCCCTCAACTTCGTGGGCACGAGGATAGCGTATGGATTCATAGATGTAGGCGGCAGCCGTCAGCGGCGGGTGACGATCCGGCGCGCGTTCTGCCAGCCCCACATAAGAGGGTGCTAAATGATTATCCGCTGCATCGCGGTGGCAGGCCATGCACCCGTGCTGTGTGAGCAGCGCCGGCCCGTTTTCCGGGTCGGCATCTGCCAGCAGAGCGCTCACTTCCAGCATGTAGGTGTCAGCGGTCAGGCTGTCTTCACTGTTGGGTGCGTCCCAACCGCTGCTCAGGTTGGCAAATTCTGTCACGAAGACGATGGTGAAGGCTGCCAGCAGCGCCAGCGCAGCATATACCGGCCACACAGCCGTGCGCCGGGGTGTTTGCGGGGGCATAGATCTTTACCTCGTTGTGCCACAATCAGAGCAGCAGCCGGTCAAAAATCATCAGAAGAAAGACGAATGCCAGGTACGCCGTAGAGAATTTGTAGGTGGTGCGCGCGGCGGCTTTGGTCGCTTTGCGGATAAGCGCCACAGCGCTCCAGATCATCCCCAGGCTTAGCAAAGTCGCGCCTACCGCGTAGATCCCCCCAAGTATGCCAAAGACGGCAGGAAGCAGCGAAATGAGAAACAACTGCACAGAATAGAGCAGGATCTGAACGCGGGTCGCCTGTTCGCCGCGCGCAACAGGCATCATGGGCACCTCTGCGCGGGCATAGTCTGCGTTGACCAGCAGTGCCAGCGCCCAACTGTGCGGGGGGGTCCAGTAGAACACAATTGCAAACAGCAGAAAGGCCTCATAGGTCAGGGTCCCAGTGGCGGCGGCCCATCCCACCAGTACCGGCATCGCGCCTGCGCCGCCGCCAATGAGGATGTTGACCACCGTATTCCGCTTCAGCAGGATGGTGTAGACCACAACATAATAGATCGCGCCAATCAGCGCCAGAATCGCCGCCAGCCAGTTGACCATGACCCCCAGAATCAGCACTGCCCATGCCACCAGCGCCATACCAAACAGGAGCGCGTTCACAGGCTCTACCCGGCCAGAGGGAATCGGGCGGCGGGCAGTGCGGGTCATGCGCGCATCCAGATCGCGGTCAAGATACTGGTTGATGGCGCTGGACCCTGCCGCCGCCATTGCTCCGCCCGTAATGGTAGCGATCAGCAGATGCGCGGGGGGAAATCCATCTGCCGCAATGACCATTGCCGTAACGGTGGTGAAGCACAGCAGAATGACAATTTTGATCTTCGCCAATTCAAAATAGTTGCGAAGAACCGCGCTTAGCTGAAGCTGCGGTCGGATTGTACTTTCCATTCAGAGCGTTCCTTATCAGACTGATTCATCGTGCGTTCTGCACCTGGCGTAATTTCACTGCTGTTAAGCGTTTCGATGATACTTACCCCAACCAGGGCCGCCCAGGTTGCCGCTGCAAACCCCACATGTGCCGCACCCCAAAGAGGTGCTGCCAGCGAGAAAACGTACAGTGCCCCCACAGCAGACTGTGCCAGGTAAAGGCCCAGCGCCACCAGCGACAACGTGCGAACGTTGCGGTTGGTGCGGGCGCGGAACACATATCCCACCAGCATCAGCAGTGTGATCCCCAGGGCAGCAACCGCATAGCGGTGCGTCATGTGGACGAGTTCCAGGCGGCCCTGATCGAGCGGGAAAACCTGACCGTTACACAGCGGCCAGTCTTCACAGGCCAGGGTCGCACCGCTGCCGCGCACCAGTGCCCCCGTAAGGATAATGACCAGCGACAGCCCGGTGGTAATGTAGGCCAGCAGTGTGATGTGGTCGCGCGTGTGGTGTGTTTGCGGGCGATACCACGAGGCGATTGCCGCCAGCAGCAGCGCTCCCAGCAGCAGCATGGCTGTACCCAGGTGCAGCGTGACCATCGTGGGGGGCAGATCCAGCACAACGACGAAAGCGCCCAGCGCGCTTTGAAAGAAGAACATCACCGCAGCAGCCACCGTCGCCACCAGTACGAGGCGGTTCTGCTGGCGGTATGCACGCAGTGCGACAAACAGCATGCCCAGCCCCAGCAGCCCGATCAGCGCTGCAAAAAGCCGGTGCATCCACTCGATCCAGGCGGTAAGGTTGTCCAGCGGCGGGATGATTGTGCCATCACATAACGGCCACGAACTGCCGCAGCCCAACCCGGAATCTGTAACCCTTACAACCGCGCCAAATACGATTAAACCCAGGGTCAATAACGACGTGGTGAGCGCCAGGTAAGTAAATGATTGTGTTCGCTGCATACCATTAAGCCTGTTAACCTGTAATCACTGCACTTCCAACAGAAGGATTTTCCCAAACCGGTTCACACTCAGGCGAGATCGCGCGCGGGTGCCGGTTCGATCTCTGTGCCGGTGGTGGCCGGTGCCTCTGCGGCTTTCGCCCGCGCGATCTGGCGGCTGAGCAGCCAGACGATGACGGCCAGGGTTACCCCAATCCCCACCAGATTGAACAGGAGAAAACCGACAAACAGCACGAACTGTTGTGCCTGCCAGGTGGTTGCCGTAAAGACCGAGGCTTCGGCGTCATCCACCTGCTCGACCGTGCCCGGCAGTTTAAAGCCATCTTCCTGGGAGGCAAAAAAGGAGGTCAGACCGCCACCAGCGACCAGTAAGAAAATTAAGACCAAGAAGAAAAGAACACGTCTCACCGCAGTCCTCCATCAGTTAATGCGGGTAAATTGTACAGTTTGTCACAAACCCTGGCAAGGTGATCCATTTTACCGCGTGCGGTGCTTTGCGTCTATTTGTCTTCGCGCGAGTCCACTTCCACGATTTCGGATGAGTCCTGCAGGCGGTCATCCACACCATCGGTTTCTTCGCCTGCCCACTGCGCCGCCTCCTGGCGCGACTGGGGCCGCGGCAGCATGAAGCTGAACGTCGTCCCCACCCCCATCTCACTCTGAAGCCAGATTCGGCCCCCATGCCGCTGGACAATCGTTTTGGTGATGGCCAGCCCCAGGCCGCTGCCTTCGATTTTGCGCGTGCTCGCGTTTGTCGAGCGGTAGAAGCGCTTAAAGACGTGGGGTTGATCTTCCAGCGGGATGCCAATGCCAGAGTCGCGCACATCCACCCGAACCAGTCCGGGTTGCTCGTGCAGGCTAACCCACACCGTGCCTTTGTCGCGGTTATACTTCACCGCATTACTCAACAGATTGTTGACGACCTGGCTCAGCAGGCGAACATCCCCAACGACCATTCCCATCCCCGGTGCGGCTTCCACCTGAACCACGATACCGCGTGCCAGTGCCACCCCCTGGATGGTATCAACCGCTTCCTTAATCAGCCGACGCAGATCCACAGGTTCGCTCTTAAGCTGCAATTCCCCCTGAAGGCGGGTCATATCCAGCAGATTCGTGACGAGGTGTTCCATTTTGTCCAGGCTGCCCAACGCGCGGTTCAGGAACTTTCGCTGTGCGTCGTTCAGCGGACCGGCATTCTGGATGAGGTCAAGGAAGCCTTTCACGGCGCTGATGGGTGTCTTCAGGTCATGGGCTACCGTGCTGATGAGTTCTCGGTCAAAGTCTGTCATTGGTCATCCATTGGCATAAGCAGTGCGGGAAGGGAGTCCAGGGCATAGGCAACGCGCGTCCCATGCCACGTCAAGAGCGAACCGTCCACAAGATGAATCCGGTTAGCGCGCGCCGCCGGTACATCCAGCGCCGCAAACAGCGGGATATGCTGCTCGGTAAACGCAAACGGTTCGCTGGGGAGCAGAATTACATCCGGCTGTGCAGTAGTGACTTCTTCAAAAGTGATGCGCGGGTAGCGCGTGTCGCGCTCCGCAAATGCGGCGGACGGTTCAGCCTGTCCCAGGTCCGCCGCCAGGGGGTAAAGGCGTTCACGTTCGGCAAAGACGTTCTCTCCACCGCAGACCCGCAGCAGGTCATGCATGTAGGTCTCCTGGTTGAACGTCATGAGGGGATCGATCCAGATGGGCGCGAACACCTTCAACAGCCGGTCTTCGCGCGCGCGTGCCATTCCCTCCACCCAATCATAGGTGTATTCGATCAAGCGCACACGCGGTACCATTGAGGTTTCATCGAAAACGTACATCAGGTTCCACAGCAGGTTAAACACGTCCTTGACGGTGTGCGGAAATGTAACCCACACCGGTATTCCCGCCGCCTGCAGCGCTTCAACATCCGCGCGGCGGTTTTCTTCGCGGTTGGCGATCACGAGGTCAGGGCGCAGCGCGATAATGCGTTGCACGTCAGGGTTTTTCGTTCCGCCGATGCGCGGCAGATGCCTTACTTTATCTGCCGGGTGGATACAGTAATCCGTTACAGCGATCACTCTGCTGCCCAGGTTAAGGTCAAACAGCGACTCTGTAACGCTGGGGACAAGCGACACAACCGTTTGCGGCGGCTCTGAAACAGGGATCTCTAAATCGTCGTAGCCGTAGGTGCGTTCGCTCATGCCGCTTTTCTTATCACCTCAGTTAAATACCAACTGGCTGCGTTCCGGCCCCACGCTGACCGCGTTCACCGGCGTCTCGCACAGTTCGGCAATCCGCGAGACATACGCGCGGGCATTGGCGGGAAGGTCGCTCATGCTGCGGATCGCCCCCAGGGGTTCGTGCCAGCCCGGCAGCGTTTCATATACCGGACGCACCCGTTCCATCTCGGCGTTGGTCGTGGGTGGGAAGTCCATGCGTTGCCCATCCAGTTCATAGGCCACGCCGATCTTCAGTTCGTCCAGGCCGCTCAGAACATCCATCTTCGTCAGCAGGATCTCGGTGAAGCCGTTAACCGCTGCCGCATAGCGCAGCATGACCGCGTCCAGCCAGCCGCAGCGTCGCGGCCTGCCGGTTGTCGTCCCGAATTCATCCCAGAAGTTTTCGCCTGTCCCGCGCAGGCGTTCGGCCAGATCGCCGTCAAGCTCGGTGGGCATTGCGCCCGAACCCACACGGGTACTGAACGCTTTGGCGACTCCGATCACACGGTCAACGGACAGCGGACCGAACCCCAGCCCGGTAAGTGCCCCACCCACCGAGGGTGAGGAACTGGTCACGAATGGATAACTGCCGTGATCAATATCCAGCAGGGTCCCCTGCGCGCCTTCACAGACGACGCGCGCGCCCTGCCTGAGCTGCTGGTGCAGAAAACCGACGGTATCCGTCAGGTAGGGCTGAAGGTGGCGCGCTGCCTCCACATAATCCACGACACTCTGGCCTGGCTCGATGACCTCAAAGCCGTCGCGACTCAGCGCCGCGTTGGTCTCTTCGATAACCTGCGTCAGGATGTCGCCAAAGGCTTCTGCGTCCTCCATCTGCTCGGCACGAATCCCTTTGCGCCCTGTTTTGTCCAGGTAGGCCGGGCCAATACCGCGCAGTGTGGTACCGATCTTCTGTTCGCCCCGCGCCATTTCCTGCGCACGATCCAGCGCGAGGTGCGCCGGGGTAATCAGGTGGGCACGTGTGCTCAGCTTCACCCGGTCGGGCGATACGTCAACACCGTGGCTGCGGAGCATCTCCATTTCTGCCACCAGTTTCACCGGGTTGATGACCATGCCGTTACCCAGAATGCCGACGACGTGCGGATGCAGGATACCCGATGGCAGCAGGTGCAGTTTGAAAACGTCAGTTCCAACAGAGACCGTATGACCGGCGTTATCTCCGCCCCCGTAACGTGCGACGATGTTCGCTTCTGAAGCCAGCCAGTCAACGGCACGGCCTTTGCCTTCATCGCCCCACTGCGCGCCTAAAATGATGGTCACAGGCATAGTTTGATCGCCACTCTTTCTGTTAAGTTCGATAATTGCGGCCCAGCGCCACCGTCACCTGGCGCTGTCCCCATGTTTCGATGCGGCCTTCTGGGCCCAGTGCCAGCGCCGATCCCACCCCAATGCCTATCACGACTGCATCTGGTTCGGTATCCAGATAATGCTGTGCATCTGGGGCTTCTGCCAGGCTTGCGACAGTGGGCAGAATCAGTGCGTGCTCCATCATCGCCAGGCCATCGTGAAGACGACCCTCGGCCAACAAGACCGCTCCCAGTACAGCCGCACCTTCGCCTTCCCCCAGCAGAACGGCCCCGCGCGAAAGGGCTTCCTGAATGCCATCCAGCGTTGCACCCGTAAGGGCATCGCGCCACTGCTGCGCCGCTGCACTGTCGTCAATGACGATCAGGCTGGCAGCCGCAATCTGGGTGCGGATGGTATCGTCGTCTTCCTCCATCACATTGACCAGGTAGCCACTTGGTGCGCCCAGATCCTCGAAATCATCCAGGACTTCGTCACCAGAATCTTCACTGAATCCCAGGTAGACAACCACACCGGCAGATTTCAGGCGGCCAAGGACCTGTGAACGGATTTCTCCACCCGCATCTGCCCCGCCGGAAAGCACGATCCACCCGCGGCTCTTGTACCAGCTAAATACCTGTTCGACGGCCATTGATCGTACTATTCCCTACTCAGGAAAAACATATTCGCCCACTGCCGCTGTCATCAATGCGACCGCCAGCGGCAGCGCTGTTTCGTCAAAATCAAAACGTGGATGATGGTGCCCATAATTCAGGCCGCGCGCATCGTTGGCAGATCCAACAAAGAAAAACATGCCGGGAATATCTTTCATCAGATAGGCCATATCTTCGCCGCCCATCGTGCGTGCCGTCAGGTCGAGCTTATCCTCACCCAGCAGCCGCGCAAAGTGCGGGCGCAGCCGCGCGCCAACTTCAGGATGATTGTAAACCGGAATCGTCAGATGATCGACCTCAAACTCGCCGGTAGCGCCCATCGCCGCGCATACCCCATCCACGATTTGCTGCATCCGGTTGACCGCGAGATCGCGCACGTCCTGCTTAAAGGCGCGCAGTGTCCCGGTCAGCTCCGCTTGCTGTGGGATGACGTTGTGGGTATCCCCTGCACGCACCATAGTGACCGAGATAACTGCCGTGTCTTCCGGGTTTACGCTGCGCGCGACGATGGTTTGCAGCGCGGTGATGACGTGGGCCGCACATACGACCGGATCAACCGTCTGGTGTGGCTGTGCGCCATGACCGCCGCGCCCCTTGATGACAATTTTGAAGATCGATGATCCGGCCATGGTCGGGCCGTCTGCCACACCCACATAACCCACCGGCATCGTGTTCCACAGGTGCAGCCCCAGGCTTACATCAGGGCGTGGATTTTCCAGCACGCCGTCCTGAATCATGGCCACTGCCCCACGGGCGACTTCTTCGGCAGGCTGGAACACGAACTTGACCCGCCCGGCAATCCTGTCGCGGTTTGCTGTGAGAAGCTTTGCCACACCCAATGCAATCGCGGTATGGCCATCATGACCACAGGCGTGCATCCTGTTCGGTGTCTGCGAGATGTAGTCTGCCGTGTTTTCTTCGTGAATGGGCAGCGCGTCCATGTCTGCGCGCACCAGCACGGTTGGGCCATCCGCGGCCCCTTCCAGAATGGCGACCACGCCTGTTTTCCCGACCCCCGTCTGCACTTCCAGCCCCAGCGCATTCAGTTCCTGGGCAACAATCCCCGCGGTGCGCAGCTCTTCAAACGCGGTTTCAGGATGCTGATGCAAGTCGCGACGGCGAGCGATAAGTTCTTCGCTTAGGGCCTGTGCCTCTGCCAGATAATCGATCATCGGTCTGCCTTTTCTTACGCTAACGTAATCACACGAAAAAACTCTACATAACGCACCTGATCGTGCGGGGACTGCACATCACGCGCCCGGCTGCGCACGCGCTCCGCCATGGCCTCCATATCCGGAATCTGGCTGACATGGCAGCGCAGCGCGGCGAGTTTCGTCTCGATATAGTCGGTGACATCGACGCGCGTCGTCGGTGTGGTGGTGCCGGCAATATAGACGTGCTTCACCTTATGGATTTCCAGCCCCTCATCGCGCTCCAGTTCCAGAAAATTCAGGCGGTCGCGCGCTGTAGGATAAACTGCGTCCAGCACGGCAGTGCCGATGGCGCGGTGATCGGGATGGTTGATGCCGCGCTGCTCGAACCAGAAAACCGTGGGGTCACACGTCACCACGATATCGGGCTTCCTGATGCGTAAGATGCGCGTGAGGTCACGGCGCAGATCCAGCGTTGGCACCAGTTCGCCGTCCGGGTAGCGCATGAAGATCACGTCCTGCACACCTAATGCTGCGGCAGCGGCGCGTTCTTCAGCCTCACGGATTTCAACCAGGCGCTCGCTGGTCATCTGCGGATCTGAACTGCCCTTGTCGCCACTGGTTGCCAGTACAAAGGTCACATGCGCACCTTTTGCAGCCCAGCGGGCAAAAGTCGCGCCTGCGAAAAATTCCGGGTCGTCTGGATGGGCGAAGATGCCCATGACCCGCTCTATCTGCCCCGCGTTCTGTTCTTCCGTCATGAAATGCGTGTCTCCGTTGTGTGAGATGCCCGGTGTGAGATGCCCGGTGTGGGATGCCCCTCGCGGGCACCCCCATCGCGTGAACTATAGCGTCAGTCCTCGTACTGGTCGCGCCGCGACCTGCCTACGGATTACTGCGCGTTTCCTGTTTTGTCCTGGTTACGCTGGCCGGGCTGCTGGCCGCAGTCGCAAACTTCACCAGGGCCGTGCTTGCTGCACGGTTCTTTCGCCTTCTTCTGCAGGGCTTCCAGTTCTTCGAGCGGCACAATGTCTTCGCGCTTTACGGTGAAGACACCTTCTCCCTCAATCTGAACCAGAACCGTGTCTTGCAACGGCTGCACATCCAGCACTTTCCCCTGACCGTGCGGTGTCCCCACGCGCTTATTACGCTTGGGCAGGTGCTTGCGTGCTTCCACATACTGCTCATACTCGTAAACGAGGCAGCAGCGCAGCCGCCCACACATCCCTGTGATTTCTGAAGGGTTCAGCGAGATCCCCTGCACCTTCGCCATCTTAATCGAAATCGGGCTGAAATCCGTCAGGAAGGTGCTGCAGCAGCGCAGTTCCCCACATGCGCCATACCCCCCCAGCAGTTTGGCCACATCGCGTGGGCCAACCTGCCGCATCTCAATCTGTGTATGCGAGTCAAACTGGCGGCGCAGGTCATTCACCAGCTTACTGGTGTTCACCTTCTGTTCTGCACTGAAGAGGAATGTCAGCAGCGACCCGTCATAGTTAAACTGTGCGGCGATAAATTTCACGTCGCCATAGCTGCCCATATCCCTGGCACGTTCGCGGCAGATCACCAGGGCCTCTGCCTGGCGGTTCTCCCACATCTGCTTCAGCACCAGATCACGCGGGGTGGCCGGGCGCATGATGGGCTTGTACTCGCGCTCGCCTTCCTCAACCAAGGTGAACCCCATGACCTGCCCCATCTGTCTGCCGCGCATGGTTTCCACAATGACAAAGTCACCGGCCTTAAGTTCCGGGTAACTGCTGTAGTCGAAGTGGTACAGCTTCCCCACTTTGGTAAAGCGCACACCGGCAACCATACGCTGCCGGGGAATATCTGAAATAGCCATAATAGATTTCCCGAAAATGTTAAACAACTGGACGATCCGAACACCCTGCCAGGCGTCCGCAGATGCAAACGGTATGGGTACTATGTTACAATGCGGCAGTGATACACTGCGCCGCGCACCGCAGCCGTACCGTTAACGATGTAAAGTATAGGCGATTGGCAGGTGTTCACACACAAGACCCTTTGCAGCTCAAGGTCGTGTGCTTCTTTATTATAATCATAACGCGCGCAAAGACATAACCATGAAATCGCTCATCATGAAATTCGGGGGCGCGTCTGTGGGTACCACGACGGCGCTCACCCAGGTCATCAGCATCATCCTGCACGAAACCGCCCGCTGGCAGCGGCTGATTGTTGTCGTGTCTGCGCTGGATGGCGTTACCGACCAGTTGATCGAGGCGGCACGGTTGGCGCAGCTCAGCAACCGGCGCGGGTATCGCCGTATAACCGCCACACTGCGTACACGGCATCTGGCGCTTATCGAGAAACTGCCGCTTAGCAGCACAGAACGCAGCGCCCTACAGGCTGATGTGGACCGCCTGCTTTTCGATATGCTGAACCTGTGTGAGCAAATCGCGCACGATACAAGTGGCCCCGCCACACCAGAGACGCTGGACGCGGTTATCGGCGTTGGCGAGCGGCTGGCGGCACGGATTGTTTCGGCACTGCTGCGCCACAACGCGGTTCGCAGCGTGGCCTACGATACTATGGATCTCATCGTTACCAACGATGTGTTTGGCAACGCAACCCCTAACATGGACCTCACCAGAGAACGTGTGCAGGCAAACCTGCTGCCGATGCTGGATCGCAGGATCATCCCGGTACTGACGGGCTTCATTGGCGGGACGCCAGACGGCAAACCCACGACGCTTGGCCGCGGTGGCAGCGATTACAGCGCGTCGATTCTCGCGGTGTGTGCTGGCGCAGACGAAGTGTGGATGTGGACAACTGTGGACGGCATCATGTCTACCGACCCGTTAGAAGTGCCAGAAGCGTGTGTGATTTCTGAGCTTTCGTACCATGAGATGGCGGACCTGGCGTACTTTGGCGCACGCATTCTGCATACGCGCATGGTTGGGCTGCTGCGCGCCAATACCATTCCCCTGCACGTTAAGAATGTCTTCAAGCCGCAGCACCCTGGAACTGTCATTTCTGCCCATCCCGCAGAGCGGCCAGAGCTGAAAGCCGTCACCCATATTCAGGGAATTGCGCTGATGTCAGAACAGGTCGGTGGATTGACCGAGATCCTCAGCGTGATGGACGAAGTTATGCAAAGCACCATCGGCGAAAATGCTGGCCTCACGCTCTCGTCACAGGGGTTGGCGCACAGTTTCCTGTGTTTTCTGATCCCCACCAGCGCCGGAATAGACGCGCCGCACACCCTGCTGGCTGCTTTGGAACAGCGGCTGACTGCCCCACCCCCCCTGAGCCAATGGAATTTCTTCCAGGTCAGCATCCTCACCGTCGTGGGTGGGAGCACCATTAATGCCGCGAATCGTATTGCAGAAGTAACGGGTGTGCTAGAGGGCATTCGGCTTTACGGCATCACACACGGAAAATGCAGCCTGTCGTTTGTCGTCCCGCCAGAGCAATCGCAGAAAGCGTTGTATCAACTCCACGCGCTTACTTTGTGCTGATCGCTGATCGCGTAAGCAACGCCACACGCTTGTTGTGGGCTGAACCCTGATCGCGTAAGCAACGCCAGGCGCTTACTCTGTGCTGATCGCTGATCGCGTAAGCAACGCCACACGCTTGTTGTGGGGTGAACCCTAATAGCGATACACATAGCGGTTCAGCTCCCAATCTGTGATGCGCTGCTTGTACTCGTCAAATTCCTGTGTTTTCGCGGCCAGATAGCGATCGCTGATGTATGCGCCCAACGCACCCAGAATCACGTCATCCTGTGCGAGTGCTTCCAGCGCTGCCCCCAGGGAATTGGGTAGTGTTTCGACCTGCCGCCGCCTTCCGCGATTTCCAACCAGCAGTGTTTCTTCCAGCGGGTCGGGCAGCGTCATCTTCTGCCGGATTCCGTCCAGGCCTGCTGCCAGCATCACGGTGGTTGCCAGGTAGGGGTTGCTGCTGGGATCAGGACAGCGCAGTTCCAGGCGGGTATGCGCTTCCTGGCCACGTCCCAGGCTGGGGACGCGGATGAGCGCACTCCGGTTGATGTGAGCCCACGTGACATGGACGGGGGCTTCAAAGCTCGTCCCCAGGCGTTTATAGGAATTGACCAGCGGTGCCAGGACTGCACACATCCCCCGTGCATGAACAAGCTGGCCGGCCAGAAACTGCCGCGCCAGCTCCGAAATGCCATATTCGTGCCCGGTGTCTGCGAAGACATTATCTTCACTGCCCAGCTCATGCAGACTTTGGTGGGTATGCATTCCAGAACCGGGAAGGTCTTCGGACGGGCGCGGCATAAACGTGCAGTGCAGGTTATGGCGGTGCGCCACCGCCTTCAGCGCCACACGCGCCGTCAGCACCTGGTCGGCAGCGGTGAGCGCATCCGCGTAATGCAGATCAATTTCGTGCTGGCCGCTGCCAATTTCCGAATGCGTGGAATCCACACTGATTCCCAGCGCTTCGAGGGTCACCAGCATTTTGCGGCGCAGGGTCTGCGCTTCGTCTGTAGACATATCGAAGTAACTGGCGCGGTCATACGGCGCACTGATGACAGGCCGCCCCTGGGAGTCTCTGTTGAACAGGAAGAATTCCAGTTCCATTCCTGTCTTGAAGCTGAATCCCATTTGCTCGGCCTGTTTGAGCATCCGAATCAACCCCGCGCGAGGGTCGCCGATGAAAGGTTCATCTTCGGGGGTGTAGATGTTGCAGATGAGGCGGGCGGTGCGTGTATCTTCACCGTCCCAGGGCAGCACGGCAAAGGTCGCCAGGTCAGGACGCAGCACCATATCGCTTTCTGCCACACGCACCATGCCTTCGATGGCAGAGCCATCGAAATGTGCGCCGTGTTCAATCACATTTCTGACCGTGTGCGCAGGGATGCTCATGCTTTTGACCTGTCCGGCGATATCGATAAACCACAGGTCAATAAAGCGAATGCCGTAACGCTCAATCGAGTCCAGAACCGCTTCTTTAGTCGCCATACAATGTTCTCCTGCCCCTCAGTATAGGCCGCCGCACATGCATCTGGGTATAGGGCACTTCACCAACGCGAACAGCCTGTGGGTTGGCCATGCTCTACAACTGCCCTAGTGCAGAATCAGCCTGAAAACGTTGCATGTCGCCGTGTCTGCTGAAGCACAAAACCAACCGATCATTCAATGCGTTTACCATGTTCCTGCACTAGTCAATTTCAGGACGATGGTGTTGGCAGCACCCCCAGATGCCCCAGCAGTGCATCAATCCCCAGGAGGTAACCGCGCCAACCGAATCCGGTGATCTGCCCAATGCATACCGGCGCTAACAGCGATGTGTGCCGGAACGCCTCGCGGGCGTGGATGTTGGAGAGGTGTACTTCCACCACCGGGATCGCGATGGCAGCGATGGCATCGCGCAGCGCGATCGAGGTATGTGTGTATGCGCCGGGGTTAAAGACGATGCCATCGGCCCAGTTGCGTGCCACGTGCAGAATATCGACCAGCGCACCTTCGTGGTTCGACTGTTCCGCACGCAGCGCCACATGATGGCCCTTTGCGTGATTCGCTGCCCAGCGATTGATGTCTTCCAGTGTGGCGCTGCCGTATAGTTCTGGTTCGCGGGTGCCCAGCAAATTCAGGTTGGGTCCATGCAAAAGAAGCAGTTGTTTATTGGTCATAACATTACCTCAAAGAAACTTACGCTCGTTTTCTGATGACATCACCGCCGCATTCAGCGCAACTGCGGACATGCGGCGCGTAATTCAGGCCGCACGATGTACATACGCCGCGTTCCGGTTGTATGTATGGGGAAACCATCCCCTGTGCGACCTCAAAGTCCAGTCCCGCGCGGGTAAGATCATTCAGGACGACATCCACTGCTTCACCCGCCTCGATGCGCGCCTTCAGGCTGTTGATCTGTTCCGCCAGCCCTGGGGCGCGTTTGGGTTTAGCGGGTAACGGTGTGCTGAGTATCGACGGCAAATAGGCGTGGTCACATACCGTGCAGCGGATAAACGTCTCTGGTGGCGATACCGGAAGCAGCGGGACGAAGTACAGCGATACGTAGTGGCGGCTTTCCACCCGTTCGTAGCGGCGGCTCTGCGCGCAGTGTGGGCACAAAAACTCACCTTCACCCGTAATCCGCTGGCGGTTGTTAAGCCCAAAGATAATGAACATCACATCAACTCGCTGAGTACGCGGACGACATCCGCACGCGGGACGTTTTCCACAATGGTGGGCTGCCCGATGCCGCGCAGCAGCACAAAGCGCGACTTGCCTCCGCTCCATTTCTTGTCTGTAGACATGGCTGCATAGATGGCGTCCGGGTCAAGGCCATTGGTGCGCGCAGGCAGCCCCACCGACAGAATCAGTTCGGCAACCCTTTCAGGCAGCGCTGGATCGCACAAACCCAGCACGCGCGATACCCGTGCCGCGGCCAGCAGCCCCACCCCTACCGCCTCACCGTGCAGCCAGCGATACCCGGAAACCTGCTCGATGGCGTGACCAAACGTGTGACCCAGGTTCAGGTGCGCGCGTATGCCCTCTTCATACGGATCACGCTGCACATAATCCACCTTGACCCTGACCGCGCGGCACACCAGTTCCTGCGCACGATCCAGGGTGTGCAGTGCAGGATCCAGCAGAGACTCATCTGCCAGCAGACCGTGTTTGAGGATTTCCGCCATACCGCAGCGCCACTGCTGAATCGGCAGCGACGCCAGCACATCCGGGTCAATCAGCACCGCGTCGGGTTGTTTGAATGCGCCCACCAGGTTTTTGCCCTGGTAAAGGTCAACGCCGACCTTACCGCCGACGCTGCTGTCTACCATGGCCAGCAGCGTTGTGGGGATCTGCACGAAGCGGATACCGCGCATAAACGTGGCCGCCGCGAACCCTGCTACATCGCCTACGATGCCGCCGCCGAAGGCAATTACGTCGCTGCTCCGGTCCAATCCCGCGACCAGAAAATCGTTATAGAGCATTTCTACCGTGTTCAGGGTTTTGTAGCGTTCACCGTCGAGGATCTGCGCAATGGCGGCAGCAGGCAGGCTTTCGGTCAGTTGATCGGCGTAAACCGCAAGCAGGATGGGGTTCGTCACGATGATTGAGCGCCCGGACAGCACAAAATCGCGCATGCGCCGCAGCAGCCCATGTTCAATTACGATGGGGTACCCACCACCCGGTGCAGTTACGTTAATGACATCAGCCAAAGTCGTACAATCTCCTTTGCCACCTGCTCTGGTGACTTGTCTGTCGTATCAATCTGATGCGGGATGCTGGCGTAGACCGGGCGGCGCTGCTCCAGCAGCACTTCCCAGTTCCCCGCCAGCGGACGGTTATCGCTTTCGCAGTCGGCCAGCAGCCTCGCGCGGATGGCTTCAGGCGTGGCGGTGAGGCAAACGACGAAATTGTTGGCAGACATCAGCGCGCGCGTATCGGGATCGATCAGCGTGCCGCCGCCGGTGGCAATGACCTGTTCGGTCTCTGCCACCAGCACCTGCCCCACGATCCCTTCAATGCGCCGGAAACCGGGCTCGCCGTCCTGGGCGAAAATCTCTGGGATCTTGCGGCCCGTGCGCCGTTCAATCTCGCTGTCCGAATCCACAAACACCCACCCGATCAGATCAGCGACGATCTGCCCGCTGGTCGTCTTCCCAGTCCCCATAAAGC
>CAZQIJ010000051.1:0-15778 GCA_964592955.1 uncultured Anaerolineaceae bacterium | reverse complement strand
TCATCAGGGGCGCGTGACGGTGGTCAGCGCGCCGGGGGTGGGCAGCACGTTTTCCATCCTGCTGCCCATCGCACCTGAACCCCAGCCGGTGTAGCGCCACGCGGTGTCTTTTGCCCGCTTTGCCCCTCAGGGGAGCAGTTATGCATTGCGCACAACTGCTGCGCACACGCCTGACTTCACCCCCTCTGTCCCCTCTCCGTGTGCGCTGACGTGGCGCAGCCGGTGCGGTAGTCACACAAGCACTGCAACGCAGGGCAGAGGGCATAGGCCCAGGGGTGAGGGTTGGCGAAACCCAGCGCTATGACGCCGCGCATCGTCCATACGTGGGCGAAGGGGGCCGCGCGCCTCGGTCACTCATCCTCAAAAAGACGCGGCTGCGGATCTGACGCCGGTCCCGCCTGGCTGTGATTCGTGTACGTTTCCCACGAGATCTGGTAGTCGTCGGCCTCGTTGCCCCACTGATGCCAGCCGGGACGCCTGCCACGCGCAAACAGTTCGAGATACGGCCCCGGGCTGCACGCCTCAATGACCGCGTACAGTTCATCGGGTTTGCGCGAGTGCTCACGTTTGCGCGACTTAATCACGTTGACCTGGCTGCGCCCTGCCGCCCCGGTGCGCAGCCTGCCGCGCGTACCAAACAGAATCAGTTCGGTGGTGTTGCGAAAGTAGAAGCCGACCCCGCGCCCGTCTGGTTCGCCGTCTTTGCGCACCTTATGCCAGACAAGGTTCGTCTTGTACTCGAAGCCCCAGGCATCCATCACATCCAGCCCCCAACGCAGCAGGGTATTGGGCACCCACAGGTAGAGGTGGCTTTGCGCGGCGGAAACGTGGGCGACAGGCAGCGCCATGATGTCTGCAACGGGCATGGTCGGATAGCGGGACAACCGCTTGTGTTCCGGGGCGACCTTGCCGGTACGGTTCTGAAACTGCCAGGGCGGATCCGCGAGGATCGTCCCGTAATCCCGGTTCTGCACCTCGGCAAGAAAGGCCGCGGCGGCGTTGTCTGGCGTTTGCGTTTCCATGAGTTTCCTATTATGGAGCACGGTACGGTTCCCTTGACCCGTGCAGGGTACATCCTGCGCTGTTTACACCCTTCGTCCTGAGGGGTAGTAGTGGGCACGATGTATCGTTCCTCTACGTCGTCGCCATCTTACGCCTGCGCGTTGTCGTCTTTGCGCAGGTAATAGCCGGTGCCGCGCTTGTTGGCCAGGTACGCGCCACACCCGGCCTTCGCCATCTTCATGCGCAGGTTGCTGAGGTGGGTAGACAGCATAATGCGCGCCTCGTTGCGATCCATGCGCATCCCCTGGACGGTGAACGCGATTTCTTCAAACGTTAGTACTTTGCCCTGGATCTGCATCAGGCTGTGCAGGATCTCGTACTCTGTGGGCGTAAGCTCCAGCGGTTTACCGTTAAAGAGGGCCACGAGGCGGCTGTGATCAATCATCAGTTCACCAAACCGGAGGAAACGCTCATCGACCACCTCCGAAGCGCTCGGCTTGCGCGCCGGGCGTTCACCCTTCAGGGTTTCGTCGATGCTGGCCAGCAGTTGGCGGTAACCAACGGGTTTAAGCAGGTAGTTCACAGCGCCATCACGCATGGCCTGAACCGCGGTTGAGACATCGCCAGAGCTGGTCAGCATAATGACGGGGATGTGGGCATAATGCTGCGTCAGTTCTTTCAGAAGGGCGATGCCATCCATAAGGGGCATACGCACATCAGAGAGGATGAGGTTAAAGTTGGCGTTCTTCTTCAGTTCTTCCAGCGCGGCGATCCCGTTGCCCGCGACCGCCACCTGGTAACCGGCACCCGAAAGAAAATCCATCAGTGCCATTTGCATCAGTTCTTCATCATCAACCACCAGAATGCGGATTAAGCTGTTCATCCGAAATCCTTTCATCAGCGATCACATTATAGCGCGTGTATAAACGCGTGCGAAAGTGTACGGGGGCGCAGCGCATCTATCCGGCAAACGCATCAAAATCGGCCATCGGTTCATAGCAGGACAAACCGCAGCGCAGGGGCGCATCGGGCGGCATACGAACCGCCCATAACGAGACCTGTTCTGAACCCCGGCAGGCTGTAGACAAGCGCAGCAGCGGGGATTATACTCAGCGAAGAAAAATAGCAGACGAGAGAATTATGCTGGATTTCAACACGGCTCAACCGGAAGACTTCAGGACCCCTGCCGACCTGCTGGCCGCCCTGCGGCAGCTTCGGGAAGAGGTCAACCAGGAAGGGCGCGCGCGCTTTGCGGCGTGGCGTCCCAGCATTCAGCGGCGCAGTTTCTGCATCAGCGGGCTGAACCTGGCGCAGTATATGGCGCTGCGCCGCCGTGACCTGCGCGCCCTGCAGGGGGCATTGTCGCCCTGGGGATTGTCGTCATTGGGGCGGCTGGAAGCCCACGTGATGGCGAACCTCGATGCGGTCATGGCCACGCTGGCAGAGATGACCGGCGCAGCGCGCGCAGAACTGCCGCCGCGCCCCAGGCCGCAGCAGTTCCGGCGCGGCAGCCGAATGCTCGACCAGCAGACGGCGCTGGTCTTCGGCAGCCCCAGCCCAGACCGGCGCGTGCGCATTATGGTGACGCTGCCCAGCGAGGCCGGCGAGGATTACGGGCTGGTGCGCGAGCTGGTGGAACACGGCATGAACTGCGCCCGCATCAACTGTGCGCACGATGACGAAGACGTGTGGGAAGCGATGGTGGCCTATGTGCGGCGCGCAGAACGCGAAACGGGCAAGCCGTGCAGGATTGCGATGGATCTGGCAGGGCCGAAATCCCGCACCGGGGCCATCATCAGACCAGCGGCCAAGGTGGTCTTTCGTGGGGATACGATTCTGCTGACGCGCGAAAAACCCGTGCCGTCTGACCAGTACACGATGCAGGTGGAATGCACGCTTAAAGAGGCGCTGGATCAGGTGCGCATCGGGGCGGCGGTGTACTTTGACGATGGCAAGATCGGCACGGTGGTGGAGCACATCCGCCCAGAGGGGCTGGTGCTGCGGGTGGTGCAGGCACGGGACGCGGGCGAGAAGCTGAAGACCGGCAAGGGCGTAAACTTCCCGGATACCGAGCTGCGGCTGCTGGCGCTGACGCCGGAAGACCTGATCTCGCTGGAGTTCATCGCGCAGCATGCAGATATGGTCGCCTATTCGTTCGTGCAGACGGCGGACGATGTGGAGCGGTTGCAGCAGGAGCTGGCGAAACGCACGGCGCGGCACATCGCCATGATCGCCAAGATCGAGACATCCAGCGCGGTGCGCAACCTGCCGCAGATCATCGTGCAGGCGGCGGGCCAGATGCCGCTGGCGGTGATGATTGCGCGCGGCGATCTGGCGGTCGAAATCGGGTGGGAGCGCATGGCAGAGATGCAGGAAGAGATCATGTGGATGTGTGAAGCGGCGCATGTGCCGGTCATCTGGGCGACGCAGGTGCTGGAGAGCCTGGCCAAAGACGGGCTGCCGTCGCGGGCGGAAATCACCGATGCGGCGATGGCCGAGCGGGCCGAATGCGTGATGCTGAACAAAGGGCCGTACATCCTGGATGCTGTCGATATTCTGGACGGCGTGCTGCAGCGGATGGAAGCGCACCAGTCGAAGAAGACGCCGCAGCTCCGCGCGCTGAAGTCGTGGTGAGGGCGGCACGGGCATCGCACGGCGCGCTTGCGGCAGCAGGCACACCCGCGTTACCATTCGGCGGCAGAATTGCCAGGGAAAGGGCTGAACAATGTCTGCACAAGCGGTCTTAGACGTGGTGGGCGCGGGGCGCGTGATCGCCATCATCCGCCTTCCGGATCTCTCCAACGCGGTTGAACTGACGCGGGCGCTGCTGGACGGCGGCATTCGCGCAGTAGAGTTTACGCTGAGCAATCCCGCCGCGCCAAGCGCGATACAGGCGGTGAAAGAGGCGCTGCCGGAATTCGGCAGTGGGCACGCGGTGATCGGCGCGGGCACGGTGCTATCCCCCGGCCAGGCCGAGATGGTGGTGGCGTCTGGCGCGCAGTTTATCGTTGCGCCAAACACGAATTTCGAGGTGATGCGCACGGCGAAAACCCTGGGGGCCGCGCTGATTCCTGGCGCGCTGACGCCGACCGAGATCCAGGCGGCGTGGGAAGCCGGTGCAGACGCGGTGAAAGTGTTCCCCATCCGCACCTTTGGGCCGCAGTACATCCGCGACCTGCTGAACCCGCTGCCGCATCTGCGCCTCATCCCCACCAGCGGCCCGAACCTGGATAACGTGGCGGAGTTTATACGGGCGGGGGTGTTCGCGGTGGGCATCACGGCTGACCTGGTGAGCGCGCACAATTACCGCGATTACCCCACGCTGACCGGGCTGGCGCGCGAATTTATGAGCCGGGCGGTGGGTGCGCATTAGCCTGTACCCAGGTAATGGGTGTCGCTGAGGGCGCGCAGCCGTTCGGCGGCCTGTTCGGGCGTGAGGTCGCGCTGCGCCTCGCCGAGCATCTCGTAACCGACCATCCACTTGCGGACGGTGGCAGAGCGCAGCAGCGGCGGGTAGAAGTGGGCGTGCAACTGCCAGTGGCGGTTATCCGCGCCGGTATAGGGCGCGCCGTGCCAGCCCATCGAGTAGGGGAACGAGACTTCAAAGAGGTTATCGTAGCGCACAAGCAGGCGCTTGAGGATGGCGGCCAGCGAGTCGCGTTCGCCAGCGCTGAGGTCGGGCAGGCGCATCACGGCGCGGCGCGGGAGAACGAGCGTTTCATAGGGCCACACCGCCCAGAACGGCACCACCACCACCCAATCGGCATTTTCGACCACCACACGCTCGCCGCGTTCGCTTTCCAGGCGGGCATACGCCACCAGCAGCGGCTCACCCTCGCGGGCGAAGTAGGCGCGCTGCTGGTGATCCTCTTTGGCGGCTTCATTGGGCAGTGCGCTGCCCGCCCACACCTGACCGTGCGGGTGCGGGTTAGACGCGCCCATCAGCTCACCGCGATTCTCGAAGACCTGCACCCAGGCATAGGTCCTGCCCAGGTCGGTGGTCTGGTGCGCCCACAGTTCCACCACGCGCCGGATGCCGTCTGTATCCATGAGCGCCAGCGTGAGGTCATGGCGCGGGGAGAAGCACAGCACGCGGCTCGTCCCGCGGACGCTGGCCAGGTGCAGCAGCGGATGTTCGGGCGCGGCGGAGAGCGGCACATCTGGCAGCAGCGCGGCGAAATCGTTGGTAAAGACGAAGGTGGTGTCGTAATGCGGGTTGATCTCGCCATTGGCGCGCGTGCTGCCGGGGCACAGATAGCAGGCCGGGTCATAGGCGGGGCGCGCATCCCCCGCTACGCGATCCACTTTGCCCTGCCAGGGGCGTTTGGTGCGATGCGGCGATACGAGGACGTACTCGCCGGTGAGGGCGTTGAGGCGGCGGTGCGGATGGTCGGTCGGATTAAACATCATGGCGGGGCAGGCTCCTTGCGGGTCGCGCATACGGCTTGTGTATTGGGGGGCAGTGTACCGCTTTGCGGCCAAATGCGCAGTGCGCGCGTAACGACTCCAGGATCGTCTGTCGGGCTTCGGCTTTCCCCTCATCCCGCCTGCCCCCCTTCTGCCACTGAGGGGCGCAGGCGATGACGCGCAGGCCGGAATATCCGCTCGTCCACTGCGGTGCATTACCCACAACTGCTGCGCACACGCCCTGGCCCTCCCCTCCCGCGTGCGCAATCCGCGGCTTCTGCACGGCGCTTTGGGCGGACTGAAGGGGTGAGGTGAGGCACGCCGCAGAGCCCTGCCGTTGGCCGTTAGACCGCCAGCGAAGCGCCACGCTGGCGCATGATTTCCGGGATGATGAGCAGTTGGAACAGGCCGTTGAGCACCACGATGACGGTGGATCCTTCGTGACCGAGCACGCCAAGCGGCAGCGGCAGTTCCACCGCGAAGGCGCTGATGAGCAGCACGACAATCACGCCGATGGCGAAGGTGAGGTTCTGCCACACCACGCGCCGCGCCTTGCGGCTCAGGTTGATGGCGAACGGGATCAGCTCCAGGCGGTCGCCCATCAGCACGAGGTCGGCAGTCTCCAGCGCCACATCTGTACCTGCCGCGCCCATCGCAATCCCTACGTCTGCCGCCGCCAGCGCTGGCGCGTCGTTAACGCCGTCGCCCACCATGGCCACCGGCCCCACTTCCGCCTGAATCTGCCGGACGATATCGGCCTTCTGTTCCGGCATCAGGTCGGCATAGATCAGGTCAACGCCTGTTTGTGCCGCGATGCTGCGCGCGACCTCTGCGTTATCGCCTGTGAGCATCGCCACTTTGATCCCGCGCGCGTGCAGCGCCGTAATCAGGTCACGCGCTTCGTGGCGCACCTGGTCGGTAACGGCGATCACGCCCAGCCAGTGCGCGCCGCGCCGCACCGCGACCAGCGTCTTGCCTTCGCGTTCCAGCCGGGCGAGCGCGGCGGCCAGATCGTCTGGCAGCGCGGCATCCTGCGCCAGAAATGCCGGGCTGCCCAGGGTCAGCGTTTCGCCCCGGATGATGGCCCGCACCCCGCGCCCAGAGATCGACTCGAAATCCTCCACCGGCAGCAGGTGCAGGCTGCGGGCTTTGGCCGCCCGCACGATGGCCTTCGCCACCGGGTGCTGCGAGCGGTCTTCCGCGGATGCGGCCAGTGTCAGCAGTTCGTCTGTATCGACCGAGCCATGCGCCAGCACATCGGTTACTTCTGGCTGGCCCGTGGTCAGTGTGCCGGTTTTGTCGAAGGCGATGGCTTTGATATCGCCCAGGGTTTCGATGTAGGCACCGCCTTTGAAGAGCACCCCCCCCCGCGCTGCCGAGGCAATCGCAGAGATAAAGGCGGCAGGCGTGCTGATCACCAGGGCGCACGGCGCAGCCACCGTCATCAGCACCATAGCGCGGTAGAAGTTGTCGCTGAATGCCACCAGGCCCAGCGCAGGCGGGATGACGATAAACAGCGCGACGCTGCCCAGAATGACCCCAGCGTAGATCTGCTCGAAGCGGTCCAGGAAGCGTTCGGTGGGCGCTTTGCTGTCCTGCGCTTCTTCCACCATGCGGATAATGCGCGACAGCACGGTATCTGACGCCGGTTTACTGGCTTCCACGTCCAGCACGCCTTCGGTGTTCAGCGTCCCGGCGAAAACTTTATCGCCCACCACTTTATCCACCGGCATCGATTCGCCGGTGATGGGTGCCTGGTTCACGGCGGAACGCCCGCCGCGTACGACGCCGTCCACCGGAATACGCTCACCCGGCTGGATGAGCACCAGTTCCCCCACGCGGATCTCGCCAATCTTCACCGTCTGGCGTTTGCCGCCGCGCATGACCGTGGCCTCAGACGGGTACAGCTTGAACAGCCCCCGGATGGCCTGACGGCTGCGCCCGATGGCGTAATCCTGAAGCACGTTGGAAAGCGAAAACAGAAAGAGCAGCAGCGCGCCCTCATGCCACTGGTCCACCAGCGCCGCGCCGATGGCGGCCAGCACCATGAGCATATCGACATCGATTTTGCGCTCGTTAAACAGGCTTTCCAGCGCGCCTTTCGTCCCATAGAACCCCCCGGCGGCGTAGGCCGTCAGGTTAAACAACAGAATCAGCGCTGCTGGCCAGCCCAGGCGCTCCCCCAGCAGGCTGAGCGCGATGGCGGCGGCGGTAATGGCGACTAAGCGGGGTTCCTGCCATGCCTGGGTTTGCCATTGCGGCAGTTCTCCTTCGGGTCTTGCGTGTGTCAGCGTTCCAGAGATCATGGGTTAACCCACCTTCATAGACTGTTCATTTACACGATAAGATCATTTTAACCTGGGTTAAGTTCAAACGCAACAGCGTGCAAGCAATGTTTATCACAATCTCATGGTGAAGATTGTCACAATTCCAGGCGGCGCGCTGCGGCTGTTCCATACCACAACGCGCCGTCGATCTGCGCGGGGACATTGCCCCGCCCCTACCCGTGATTGCTGATTTTCCTGGAACAGCCTTACGGACAAACCAAAACGAATACGCCCCAACATGCGGCGGATCTCATTGGGTTGATCCACTAGTAGGTGGCGTAGCCAAGGCTGTTCAGCAGGCGGATGATTTCGGTTTCATAGCCGATGGCGCTCTCCTCTTTGACCTGGAGCGCGTTGAAGCGGCTCAGAATCTCCGGCGTGGTGAAGTCCAGGCTTGCGCCGCCGTGCCAGAAAGAGATGATGGTGCAGCCATAGCGCTCTGCCCATTCGATTTCGTCCAGCACATGGCGCGAATCCAGGGTGCCGGGCGCGATGAGCACCACGAAATAGCGGGATTTGCTGATGCTGTCTTCCAGGCGCGACCGCCACAGGTCGCCAGCGGCCATGTTTTTGTCCAGGAAGGGGTTGGGGTTGCCGGCCAGCTTCAGGCGCGCCTCGATCAGCAGGGCCAGCGCGCTGCTGAAGCGGCGGCTGTAGGAGATGAACACGGAGGCCGGTCCAGCCGGGCGTTCGAGCAGGCCAAAGGCTTTCTCTGTGAGCACGATCTGCCCCAGCCCCTGGCCGAGGGACATATCCAGCGTCACGTATCCATAAGCCATCAGCATATGGTAGGGCGGGAAGTTGGCCTGCGTTTGCCAGCGGGGATACACATGCTTCCACAATTCGGTGGTGTGCGCGGCGTTAAAGGCATCGTTCCACACCTCGCGCATCAGCAGCGCAGGCGGCCAGGAGCCAAGGGCCACGCCATACGCCAGCTCGCGGGCGAAAGCGTGGGTACGATCCAGAACCGAGTCTGGCATAGGGATTTCAAAGGGGGTCGTCACGGCATATCTCCTCAGCAGTCCACTTCTGCGTCAAGTATGCGCCTTGTGGCAGCCCTTCACAAGTGCGCTACGACTCCGGCACGTGTTTGCGGTACATGCTGTGGAGCCAGGTCAGCGCTTCCTGCTCGTCATAGAACACACGGCCCGAATGATTATCCCGCGAGGCCACGCGCGCAAACAATGCCGCGAACTGCGCCGTAAGCGACCGCGTGACAAGCGCGCCCGCATAAATGGGAACATCCCGGCGCAGGACCATCAGCTCAAACAGCCGCGAGCGTGCATGGGGGGTTGCGCCGGTTCTGATGGCTGTGAAGTCGTGCAGCGCGCAGCAGACCTGCGACGCGCTCAGGGAGAGCTTCCGCACCGCTTCAAACCATGTGTCCACACTCTGGCGGTCGTCGTTCGTCACCCGGAACAGGTGAATAGCGCCGTCGGTCGTCTGCTGGTAGGTGATATGCTGGGAAAGGGCTTCAGGTGGGGTAAAGGCAAAAGTGGGCATCGTTCTCCATCTCGTAATGTAGGGTTAGATTAACCACAATGTAGCACGCGCTGTGCACGGATGTCCATAAGTTGTTCGTGAAAGGATAAAGAGAAAATGCCAGGGTGGGATGCGCCTCAGGGGGTGCTGCGGCGCATCTCTGCCGGGAACTCCCGAATAACGCGGCTGGGCCCCAGGCACACCACTTCTACGTCCGCCTCCACGAGCAGCTCGCCGCCGCGCTCCACCCGCTGGCGAAACAGGGACCGGTAGGGCGAGGGCAGCGAATAGGCAGAAACAACGTCGATAACGTCACCCAGTTCGGCAGGTTTGCGAAACCGGATATTCATGGTATAGACGACGAAGTAATACCCGTCTGCGTTCCAGTCGCGGATTTCGCGCCCCATCGCGCCCACAGTTTCGGTGCGGCCACGTTCCATGTATTTGAGGTAGTTGGCGTGGTACACCATGCCAAGCGCATCGGTATCTTCGTAATAGACCTTGAAGCTGATACGGTGTTCCATGTGCTGCAATGCCCTCCATTTCCGGGGGTAGGCCCCACGTGTGCAAGCCGAGCGGCTGATATGCAGACAATAGTATCAGAAAAGCACAGTGCGGCACCTCCGGTATTTTTGCGCCCTGCACGCCCACGATCCCCTTGTATGCCAAGAGACACGGGGCGGGCGGCGGGCACGCAGTTGCGCGCCCCCTACGCGTCCTGCGCCTGCTTCACGTCGTGGCCGCCGAAGGCGCTGCGCATGACCGCAAGGAGCTTATCGGTGTAGCCGTCCTCGCGGGAGCGGATGCGGCGCTGGAGCGACTCTGTGATGATGGGGGCAGACACGTTGAGGTCAATGGCCTCGAAGACCGTCCAGCGGCCCTCACCGGAATCCGGCACATAGGCCGCGATGCCTTCCAGCGCCTGGTCGGTTTCGAGCGCGTCTTTGATGAGATCGAGGAGCCACGCGCGTATGACGCTGCCATGCTGCCAGATGCGCGCCACGTCCGCCAGATCAAACGCGAATTCCTGCTTGGCCCGCAGGATCGCAAAACCTTCGGCGAAAGCCTGCATCATGCCATACTCGATACCGTTGTGGATCATCTTGGCGAAGTGCCCCGCGCCGCTGGGCCCCACGCGCCCCCAACCGCGATCCGGGGCTGGCGCGAGCGTCTCGAAGATTGGGCGCAGGCGTTCGACGGCGTCTTCGCTGCCGCCGATCATCATGCTGTAGCCCGCGGTGAGGCCCCACACCCCGCCGCTGGTTCCGACATCCACCAGGTGAATGCCGCTTTCGGCCAGCCCTGCCGCGCGCCGGAGGGAGTCTTTGTAGTAGGAATTGCCGCCGTCAATGACGATATCGCCCGCGCTGAGCAGTTCACTCAGGCCGGTGATGGCGGTTTCGGTGGGCGCGCCAGCCGGGATCATCACCCACACTGCGCGCGGTGCCTGGAGCTGCGCGACCAGCGCGGCTGCATCTGGCGCGCCCTGCGCCCCTTCTGCCTCTGCTGCGCGAACCGCCTGCGCGCTGAGATCTGTAACCACCAGCGCATGGTCACCCTGGAGCAGGCGGCGGGTCATGTTTGCGCCCATCCTGCCGAGTCCGATCATTCCTAGCTGCATGTCTCACCTTTATGCCTGAAACCTGACGGAGCTTGTGTTAAAGTAGAGTGTAACGCGGAAAACGTCTAAGCGTCAGAGAGGACGAGCAACATTATGGTTGACATCAGCAAGATTTCGGTGGATATCGGCGACGGCCTCACCCTGGAACACACCCTGCTGCGCGCAGGATCCCCCCGCCTGCTGGTTACGATACCGGGCAGAGGCTACCTCAACAGCCATCCCCTGCTGCACTACCTCACGCTCATCGGCACACAGCGCGGCTACGATGTGCTGCAGGTCAGGTACAGTTTTCAGGTCTTCCCGCGCGTGCAGGTTTCGCTGCCTGATTTCATGACAGACACGCGCGCCGCGATCCGGGCCGCGCTCGACCAGAACCACTACACCCACCTGTGCATCGCCGGTAAGTCGCTCGGATCGCCGCTGGCGGCGTCGCTGATTAACGAAATGGCGGTGGACGACAAACGGCTTATCCTGCTTACGCCAGTGCAGAGCGCGGCGCAGCTCGCCGGGATCGTGCGCACGCTGGCCATCGTGGGGACGGCAGACCCCGCCTACAACGCCGCGGAAGTGCGCGACGATGCCCGCCGCCCGAACATCCAGTGGCACGTGTACCCGGATCTCAACCACAGCCTGGAATATGAGGCGGACTGGCGCGGGTCGCTGCGCGTGCTGGACGAAATCATGGGGCTGTGCGAGGCATTCCTGGCCTGAGATGGCTTTCACGGTCACAGAACGGCTGACGCCTGCCTGCCCGCCGCTCCCCGGACGTGGCTGCTGCGCGCTGATGGGCCGTGGGGATGCAGAATAGAGATGCGGAGTGGCCGACCGCAGCCATCACATGTGTGTCGCATTATTGAATTCTGGTTATAATGACCATACACACTTACCCGCCAGAAAGGAATAGACATGGGAAGGGCACTCAGCGTAGTCGCTAAGATCAAGCCCGGAATGGGCGCGGAACTTGAGAAAGTCCTCGTGGATATGGGCTTCAGCGTTAAGGCACGCACAGCGGATTTTGAGCGCTTCCAGGATGTTAAGACGCTCCATTTCTGCCGTTTTGTGCTGATGCCGCAGGAGCGCCGCACCGATGCACCCTGGGCGTTTATCCACTTCGAGAGCAATTATGACGGTGACCTGGATACCCATCTTAACCAGTGGGCAGAACATGTGGGCGGGCGCATGGCCGATGTGTGGTCGAAATGTGAAGGCTTTGACCATACAGACCCGGTGGCCGACCCGGAACGCTTCAAGCGTGACCTGCGCCGATTTATTAAGAAGAACTCGTACTATACCCCCACTTTTTACCAGGGTTACCCGCGCGATACGTCTGTGCAGGTGCGCAGCTATCTGGCCGTAGGCAGCATGATTCGGGAGTTCTTCTGCCAGGCAGACGCGGCGCGCTACTCCTGGGAAGGGCGCTTCCGCCGCTTTGTGGATCTGCTGCCGCTGCGCCCACGATCGCCGCTGGCCTTTTTGCAGCCCATCGTCAATAACCTCAGCATCATTGCCGCGCTGCTCATCGCCCTGCTGGATGCCATCGTGCAGGGCTTCAACCTGCTGGTCATCCAGCCGCTGCAAGCGCTGCTGCTGCGGCGCGCCCCGGCGCTCAACCTGAATTACGCGCCGCAGGAACTGCCCAACGTCCACGAATTTGAGGACGTGGTTTCGCAGAACGCGCTCACGGTCGTCAGCCAGATCGCGCCGGGATGGCGCAACATGGCACGCCTGCGCTTCTTCCTGTGGTTCATCAACATTGTGGCGCGCAACTTCGAGAACAAAGGTAGCCTGGGCGGTATCTCCACCATCCATTTTGCGCGCTGGTTCATCATCGATAAAGGGCGCTACCTGCTCTTTAACAGCAACTATGATGGCAGTTGGGAAAATTACATCGGCGACTTTGTGGACCTCAACGCGATGGGTATGGACTGGGTGTGGCAGTGTACGCCAGATTATCCGTATGCCGTCAAAGACATGGAAGGCTTCAAGCGCATCATCCGCGAATACCAACTGAAGGTGCAGTGCTTCTACAGCGCCTACCCGGATTCAACCGTCTTTAACATCATCAATGACCGCGCGCTGACGCAGCCCCTGGACCAGGAAAACGCCAGCGCCTGGCTGCGCAGAGTATAAGGAGCCTCCCCAATGGTACAGGTCAATCACGAATTCAAGGACGCGCTGCTTCAGAATCACGATATCCAGGGGCTGGTGATCAGCGGGCACAAGCATCTGCCCACCGCCGCCTATCTCTTTATCCAGTTCGGCAGCGCAGACGGCGGGCGCGACTGGCTGCGCGACGTGGGGCTTGATATCGCCAACGGCGACCGGTGGCCTACAGACAGCGGCGGCAATACGATCAAGCCGTCGTTCATCTATAACCTGGGCATCACGTGGACGGGTCTGATGATGCTGGGTTATAAGCCAGAGGATTTCAGCGGCGTGCATGAACCCTTCCGGGACGGCATCACCAGCGAACGCCGCCAGCGGATCCTGGGCGATCATGGGGCCAGCCATCCCGACCAATGGAAGGTGGGCGGCAGCGCCGAGGTGGATAAGCTCCATGCCGTGCTCATTATCCTCACAGAAGATGAGGGCGCGCGCGCCAAACACATCGACTCGCAGCGGGCACGCATCGAGCAGTATGGTGGCAACACAGTGCTGCACGTGCTGCAGGGCGGTGTGCTGCCGCACGAGAAAGAGCATTTCGGCTTCCGCGATGGCATTTCGCAGCCGTCCATTGCAGATGGCATCCGCAAGTCGAAAGTGAGCGAGGTCACGGTCATGAAGGGCTAGTTCGTCATGGGTTACCGCGACGAGTACACGCGCCAGCCGTCAGATTCCGCCACCGACCCGCAGGAGATCAAGGCGCTGCGCGAGAAAGAACGCGAGAAAGAACAGGACGATCCGCTGGTGCTGCCGCCCATCTTCAAGCTGAAACTGGACAGCGAATGGGTGGATATAGGCACCAACGGCACCTACCTGGTCTTCCGCAAACTGCGCCAGAACGTGCCAGCCTTCTGGAATTTCGTCGCCGCCAACATCCCGTCTGGCGACGTCGGCGTGCCGGATGCGCTGCGCAGCGATTATGACCGCCTGATCTGGCTGGCCTCGAAATTTGTGGGGCGCTGGCCCAGCGGCGCACCGCTGGCGCTGACGCCGGAAAAAGACGATCCGGCCTTCACCACAGATGACAAAATCAACACGTTTCTTTATGCCAGCGCAGAAGAACTGCCGGGCTACCGCACGCCCATCAGCTCGCACGTGCGGCGCGGCAACCCCCGCAACCTGAATTCCAGCGGCGACCCGCAGGCGGATAAAACCCCAGTGGAGCGCGGGCGCTTTACCGCCAACCGTCACCAGTTGATCCGCCGGGGTATGCTTTATGGGCCGATGTTTGGCGCGCCGTTTGGCACCCCTGGCGACCTGTTCGACCTGCTGCGGACCATGATGAGCACGCGCCCCTTTACCCCGCTGAAGGACGACGGGCAGGATCGCGGCCTCTTGTTCTTCTGCATGAACGCCAACATCGCGCGCCAGTTTGAGTTTGTGCAGCAGACGTGGGTGAATAATACCAAGTTCCACAAGTCTTATAACGACAAAGACCCCATCCTGGGCGATTCACCCGATATCGGCACGGAAAACCCGCGCAGCTACGAGATGCACGTCGCGTCTGATCCGGTGGGGCGGCGTGTTAAGGATCTGCCGCGGTTCGTGACGGTGGAGGGCGGCGCGTACTTCTTCATGCCCAGCATCAGCGCCATCTTCAAGCTGGCCGGTGAAGAGATGTCTGCACTGGAACGCTATAAGGAGCGCGTGCGCCGCCAGCAGGCCGAAGACCGCGCCAAACGCGCCGGGGGCACCGCACCGGCTGCGCCGCCTGCCGCCGCGCCTGCGCCCACAGAGCCTCCCGCCGAGGCTGCATCCACCAGCGGCGATTAGCCTGACTCCGGTATCGAAGGTGAGGCCAGTCCTGACCTCACCCCCCTGATATGCCTTCGGCACCGGGCGAGGGGCTGGGTGACAGCGGTCTTTTATCCAGCCCCCTCGCTCACGCACGGGCGAGGGGGCCGACGAAGGGGTGAGGGCTTCACGGTCAGGTCAGAACAGGGTGTAAAGTTCCCCAGGCACACAGTTTAAGGATGAATGGCATGAAAAAAATCGGGCTGCTTTTGTGGATGCTGGTTTGCGTAAGCCCTGCCGCCGCGCAAGCGCCCGACTGCCCGGCGCTGGTGGATGAGGCGCTGGACCAGACCGGCGAAACCTGCGAAACCACGCGCGACAACGAGGTGTGTTATGGGCATTTTGTGCTGGAAGCCGAGCCGCAGGCAGGGCTGGAAAACGGCTTCATGCTGGACAGCCCCGGCGATATTGAGTCGATCACGCAGGTGCGGTCGCTGCGCCTAAGCCCGATGGATGTGGATGCCGCAGAATGGGGTGTGGCGCTGATGCGCGTGCGCGCCGTGCTGGAAGGCGCATCGCTGCCAGAGGATGTGACCTTCGTGCTGTTTGGCGATGTGGGGATTGAGAATATCGTGGGCGCGCAAACGATCAGCATCGCGCGCGATGGCAACATCCGGGCGCAGCCAGACGCCAACAGCCCACTGCTGGGGATCGTGGCGGCCGGCGATACGGTCATCGCCGATGGCCGCCTGGACGATGACTCCTGGCTGCGGGTGGCCCTGCCGGACGATCCATCACGCTCCGGGTGGATCTTCACGACGCTGACAGATGCGGATGTGAGCGGGCTGGAGTCTGTAGCGCCGCTTTCGCAAACGCCGCCGGTCTCGCCCATGCAGGCGTTCTACTTTGAGTCTGGCGCGGATGATGCGCCGTGCAGCGAAGCGCCCAACAGCGGGCTGCTGATACAGACGCCGGAAGGCGCGGCAGAAGTCACGCTGCTGATGAACGAGGCGAACATCCAGTTGCGGGCAACGGCCTATGT
>CAZQIJ010000050.1:0-15919 GCA_964592955.1 uncultured Anaerolineaceae bacterium | reverse complement strand
GCCTCGATGACGAAGGTTTTCGTCGCAGAGGCGGTGAACCGCGTGATCGACCGCGCTATTCAGATTTGCGGCGGCATGGGTATTTCTGACTACCTTCCGCTCGGCCATTGGTATCAGGCGGCGCGGGCATTTCGCATTTATGATGGGGCGTCAGAAGTCCACAGGATGGTGATTGCACGGTCTGTCGTTAAGGCGTATGGCACCCAGGCATAAGTCGGCTGTTATGTTGTGCAATGGGGCAGGAAGTTGCTCTGCCCCTCAGTGCATTACATAACAATCTTAATTTCATGCTCACACGCTGCGGTTATAAAGAGGGTATCTTGTGCGACCAATGGAGAACCCTTTATGGCGCGTGTTCCCACATTGCTGGCTTTGGCCACCTTGTGCCTGCTCTTTATCCATTCTGTCCAGGGTCAGGAGACCTGCCCGGCAGTCGTCGAAGAGTCGTTGACGACCCTCGATCAGTATTGCGAGGCAATGGACAGAAATTCCGCCTGTTACGGCAGTCACCAGGTGCGCGCTTCATTTCGTGAAGCAACAAACTTCGATGAACCCTCTGACCGTGCGCCGCTGCACCTTCTGGAAACCATTCAAACGCTGCCCTACGATCCGGTGACCCAGAGTCCGGGTATCGCACTGTTAAATGTGCAGGCCAATATTCCTGACACCATGCCCGGTCAGGGCGTTATCTTTATCCTGATTGGCGATACCGTTGTCGAAAACGATACGGCAGCGGATGCACTCCCCGACCTGTCGCAGAGCCTGACAATTACGACAGCGGTGGGCGCAAATCTCCGCAGCGACCACAATCCCAATGCCACAGTCATCGGCAGCGTTCCAGCCGGGACAACCCTGGAAGCAGATATCCGTACCCCCAACGGTAAATGGCTGCGGGTGGTTTACGAACAGACGACGGCCTGGCTGCATCGCAGCGTGCTTACCACCACAGACGGCATTGATGCGCTGCCCGCGCCGCAGTCCACAGCAATGTCGCCTATGCAGGCTTTCCGGTTCAGGACTGGGGTGGGCGAGGCGGACTGCCAGCAGGCAGAAAGCGCTCTGTTGATTCAGGGTCCTAACAACCTGCATGTCGAACTGGTGGCGAATGGTGCCACCATCCGCATCGGTTCAACCATTCTGCTGGATTACCAGAATGCCGGAACGCTGCGCCTTTCGGTGCTTAGCGGGGCAGCCTATGTTGATGGCGTATCGATTCCGGCAGGTTTCATGGCACGCGCAGCTGTGGACGCGGAGGGCGTGGTTACAGAGGCATTCGGCAGAGTCAAGCGCATTCCTGCGCAGCGCCTGGAGGCACTCGGCATATATGCTGCGCTGCCAGAAACGCTGATGCACTACATCATTGACCTGCCAAGCGCGGATGAAACACGCGCCATCGAGCAGGCGATGCAGCCTTCCGCGCCAGCGCAGCCATCGGTTGGGGCAGATCGTGAACCCTCGTCCCGCGGGCGGGATCGCCGCGATGACTATTCGCAGCGAGGCAGAGGCAAAGGCCGCGATGACGACGATGATGACGATTAGTCTGTGTCGCCGTCGCCGCTGGTCGTCTTAACAGCAGACGAATGAAGGGGCAGCAAAACCTGCACGGCGCTGCCCTTTTCCGGCTCACTGTGAATGATCAACTCACCGCCGTGAATCTCGGCCAGCCGCCGCACCAGGATCAACCCCAACCCCACGCCCTGCTGTTCGTAGAGGGTACGCTCAAACTGCACGTAAGCGCCGATATCACGGATTTCCTCTGGTTTCATGCCGCGTCCACGATCATAGACGGCCAGCCGGTAGTGCGTGTCTGAAAGCACACCTGCCTCCACCGTCACGGGTGTTCCCAAAGGCGAAAACTTGCACGCATTGTCGATCAGCTCTTCCACGATCTTTGAGAAGTTTTCTTCTGAAATGGCAACCACGGCATTCTGCACGTTCAGGTACAGGTCTTTCTCGCGTGCATGCAGCCCTGCCTGATGTTCTGCTGCATCGTGGATTACGGACGCCGGTGCAAACAGCATTTCCTGGCGCAGCAGCTCAATACGCTGCGGATCTGTGGAGGCAATCTCAAGCTGGGCATACAACAGGTAATCTTCGATGAGCTGCTGCAAACGCTTGGCAGAGCGCTCGATGATGAGTGCCACATTATGCACCCGCTCAGGTTCAATCGCAGCGGTTTCAAGCAGCAGGAATTCGGCACAGCCCAGAATACCGGTCAGGGGGGTACGCAGTTCGTGCGGCAGCGCGTGAACGAGGTTGCGGCGTATGCGCTCCAGTTTCTGCTCATAACTGCTGGCAATCGCAGACCGTTTCTCCAAACGGATGCGAATGGCCTTCACAAGTTCGCGCGGCAGAAACGGCTTGGTAATAAAGTCATCCGCGCCAAGGCTCATGCCCAGTCTGTTGCTCTGGTTATCTGCAAGGGCCGTCAGGAAGATGAACGGGATCGCTGCTGTTGTGGGTTCTTCGCTCAACACTCTCAGAACCTGATAGCCATCCATCTTTGGCATCATCACGTCACAGATAATGATATCCGGCAGAAAACGCCTTGCCAGTTCCACCCCTTCAAGGCCGTCTTCTGCGCTGAGTGTATCGAAATTCTCTAACGTAAGCAGCTCGACCAGATGTTCCCGCAAACTGACTTGATCTTCTATGATGAGAATACTGGTCATTGGCTTAATCCTCTACCAACCCCATGTACCGGCAGCACCTTTAAACGGACCGACAATGTCTGAGGTGATCCAACCACCGTAGAAGTCACCTTCCTGGGCCTGTACCTGCTCTTCATCCACAAAACATGCTTCCATCCGGCCAGGGTAAAATGCCAGGTGATCTGTTATTACTTCGAAACCCTTCTGTGGATTGGCGTAACTCCAGGCCACATTTTCGGCAGTGCGATCTCCCACTGTCAGCGTCCAATAGCTGGCAGCACCCTTGAATTCACAGATGGTGCGGCGGCTGGTGGGTGACAGATACGCCATTCTGATATCCGCCTGAGGGATGTAGTATACAGGCGGATGGCTGGTTTCGAGAACCCGGTATGCGCTGGTGGTCTCTGCGATGACCTCACCGTTAAAGATCACGCGCACCCGCTTCGCTGTTGGCTCAACACGGGGCGGCCTCGGATAATCCCATACGGATTCCTGGTGCGGTCCTGGCTGAATACGCTGTACCATATGATCCTGCCTCTTTGTTGCTGACTTTACACTGATGCTAACCACCTTCGAACAATATTGCCATAGTAAGCCGCTGAAGATTGTAAAATTGTTAGCCGGGTGGCAACATCGCAGTTCAGGTAACGCCTGCTGACTTCAAAACGTGTCGTGCGTTGCGTTTGCGCCCAAGTCTACCTATAATGCATGCACATCGTGTAAAGGTCCTGACATGTCTGTCACAGATGAAATTAAGGCAAAACTGGACATTGTAAATTATGTCCAGCAGTTTGTGCCTCTCAAAAAAGCGGGGCGCTACTACAAGGCGTGCTGCCCCTTTCATGCAGAAAAGACTCCCTCGTTTGTCGTCAACCCGGATAACCAGACGTGGCGCTGCTTTGGCGCGTGTGCCGAAGGTGGCGACGTGCTGAGTTTCGCCATGAAACAGAATGGGTGGACGTTCAGCGAAGCGCTTCAGGAGCTGGGACGTCAGGTTGGCATTGAAACGCGCCAGCTATCACCAGAGCAGAAACAGCAGCATGATCGTATGGATCACCTGCGGGGTCTGCTGAAAATCACCGCAGAGCTTTATCACGATTACCTGATGAACACGGTCGAGGGTGAAGGCGCGCGTCGCTATGCCGTCGAGAAGCGGGGTTTCAGCAACGAAACCCTCACGAAATTCCTGATCGGCAGTGCGCCACCGGGATGGGATGGCCTGCTGCGCGAGCTGAAACACTATGGGTACAGCGAAGACGATATGCTCCAGGCGGGCGTTATCGTTCGCAACGACAAGGGCAGGTTGTTTGACCGTTTCCGAAACAGGCTGATGATCCCGATCCGGGATGACCGGGGGCGGATTGTCGGTTTTGGAGCCAGGGCGCTGGATGCGGATGACAACCCGAAGTACCTGAATTCACCACAGTCTGTGATGTTTGACAAAAGCCGGACGTTGTTTGGGCTGGATACCGCCAAACGCGCGATTCGTGACAGTGAGACTGCGATCATCGTTGAAGGCTACATGGATGCCATCAGCGCGCAGCAGGCGGGGTTTATGAATGTCGTCGCGCAAATGGGCACGGCACTCACCGAGGCACAGCTAAAACTCATTGCGCCACGTTACGCGAAAAAGATCATTCTGGCGCTGGACAGCGACGCAGCAGGACAGAATGCCACGATGCGCAGCCTGGAAGTGGCGCGGCAAACCTTGCAGGCAGACTATGCGGGCCGCATGTCTGTGGATATTCGCATCCTGCAAAACCCGGACGCGAAAGACCCGGACGACCTCATACGCGAAAGCCCGGATCGCTGGCGTGGCATGGTCGAAAACGCCATGCCGGTAACCGATTATGTCATCATGGTTGAAACCGGCCACCTTTCTGCCCAGGCCTCGATTCAGGAGCGCGAGGCGGTTGCGCGCCGGGTGCTGCCGCTGCTGGTCGCTTCGGAAAACGACCTGTACCGCCAGGACAGCATCCAGAAGCTGGCGGTAAAGTTACACATCCCGGAACGTGATCTGCTGCAATGGGCACAAACGCAGCGCGGTTCCAGTCCCACCCAGTCACCCAGCGTTGATGAACCACCGGACTATCCAGCGAGCCATTACGATGATGCAGATGCGCCGCCCGAACTGGATGATTATGCCTATCCAGACGGCGAAGCAGATGCAGGTCATGTGCTTCACGGGGCTGCGTCCGAACCCTCTACGCGGCGCGCCCGTTCCGCCTCCCCCCAGGTTCAGCCACCGCGTTCGGAGCGGGCGGCCCTGGAGGCCTACTGCCTGCGCGGGCTGATTCTGAACCCTGAGATGTGGTACAGCATCAATGGCAAGTTCCGCGAGCTGGCAGGAACGCAGCAGGACTTGCTGCGCGGGCCGCTGGCCGAACTCGGAATCGAGGATTTCTTTCAGGCCGAATACCGTGAAGTGATGCGGGTACTTCGGGACGCGATCAGCCAGGACGATACGGACGTCATTACCTACTGCCGTACCGAGATGAATGCCGCGCTCACCGCAGATTTTGAACGGCTGCTGGCGCACGAACTGGACGGACTCCAGGAACGCCTTAAGCGTCGCTTTATGGGGGATGCAGCCTCCTCCTGGAAGCAGCATGAACGGCGGGTCGTTGCCTATGTTGACCCGGCACTGGAACTCTTAGAAAAGGCGCTGAGGCTGCGGTTGGGGCGGCTTCAGCGGGAAAGCCAGGAAATTCAGTTCTTGCAGTTGGAAGCGCAGCTCGATGCGCAGGCCAATACGCAGAATGCCCATGATTCGCAGCAATCGCAGGTGCTGTTTCTTGCAATGCTGCTGCACAAAGCCATGCGCCTGCTGGATGCTGAAATCGCACGCTGTCGCACGGGCCTGCTATAGCCCAGGCGCGTTGTTACGATTACAATAGACGTGCCTCAAGTCGGGGAAAGATGTGGTCTAAATGAAAAACGCAGATGAACTGAACGATGAGTTCGAATTTGAAGATGACGAACTCCTTGAGGAAGATGACGAAGAAGTCGCAGGTCGTATGCCGCGCACCGGAAAACTGCTGGCAGATGACGAAGATCCGGATGAAGAAGAACTGGAAGACATCGAAGAAGAACTGCTGGAAGAAGCTGCCCGCATCGACACCGTGTCGCTTGCAGACGATCCGGTACGGATGTATCTGAAGGAAATCGGGCAGGTTCCGCTGCTGGATAACAACCGGGAAATGTGGCTCAGCACACAGATCGCGGCTGAGCGATTGATTCAGGAACTAACCGACCAATTGTCTGCGGCGCGGGCCGATAAAAACGGAGACACTGACCTGCCGCAGCCAGTTGACGTTGTGCAACTGGCCTACCGCTATGTGATGGAGCACTGGCAGGAAGTTCAGCGTCGGGTGTCCCGCTTCAAGCTGGATATGCCCGACCTGCGTTCCATGATTGACGAAGTGCAGCTCGTCAGCGAGAACTGGGACGTGAACGCCCGATCGTACACGCGCAATTTCCTGCGCCAGAAGGAATGGGGACGGGATGACGACTGGACGGAGATGGCACGTCACCTGTTCGACGTGATGCAGGCGCTCTACCTCATTCCGTTTGACCAGCAAATGCAGATTCGCAAACACATACGGGAGAACAACGCACTGCCTTCCTACGAGCAGTATCAGCAGTGGCTGTTCTCTGATGAGGAAATGGTGGATCGGCTGCCTGAGCTGTTCGATCAAATCGAGCACCGGGCAGAAGCAGCCGCAGAGGCACTCACGCGCGCCAACCTGCGCTTGGTGGTCAGCGTCGCCAAGCGCTATATGGGACGCGGCATCAACTTCCTGGATCTGATCCAGGAGGGCAACATCGGCCTGCTGCGCGCGGTTGCCAAGTTTGACCATACCAAGGGTTTTAAGTTCAGCACGTATGCCACATGGTGGATTCGCCAGGCGATCAGCCGCGCTATCGCAGATCAGGCGCGCACGATCCGTATTCCGGTACATATGGTGGAGACGATCAACCGCCTGATGCGCGTACAGCGCCAGCTCCTGCAAAAGTTGGGGGCCGAGCCAAGTGCAGAGCAGATTGCCCTGGAAATGGACTTCCTGACGCCGGAAGAGACAGAGGCCATCAAACTGCTGCGGCGCAGCGGCACACACCTTGATCCGAGCCTGACGCGCAAACTGCGCCGCGCAGCGCAGAAGGTGCGCAAAATTATGCGCATCAGCCAGGAACCGATGAGCCTTGAAATGCCAATTGGCCAGGAAGACAGCAGTCTGCTCGGTGATTTCATCGAGGATGACAAGGTGCTGGGCCCGGTGGATGCAGCCACGCGCCAACTGCTGAAGGATCAGATTCGGGCGGCACTGGGCGTGCTGAGCGACCGTGAACGCGAGGTGCTTGAAATGCGCTTTGGGCTGCAGGATGGCCAGGACCATACGCTGGAGGAAGTGGGCAAGTATTTCGGCGTAACACGCGAACGTATTCGTCAGATCGAAGCGAAAGCACTAAGGAAACTGCGCCATCCTACCCGCAGCCGCCAACTGCGCGATTACCTGGAAATGTAGGCACACTATGGCAGCCCCCGTCTACTGCCCGGTTTGCGCACACCCCCTAACGCCGCGCGAAGAGGCCGGGCGCATGCGCCCGGTCTGCACCAACTGCGGCTACATCCATTACGTCAATCCGGTGCCCACAGTGGGCATCGTGATTGAGATGGAGGGTGGGGTGGTGCTCATCAAACGTGGCCAGCCACCGCATGCGGGCCAATGGACCTTCCCCAGCGGCTATGTGGAAGCCGACGAACGCCTGGAAGATGCGGCCATACGCGAGGCCGAAGAGGAAACCGGCCTGAAGGTAGAGATCATCGAGCTGGCGGATGTGAACTCGTATCCTGAAGGGCCGCCAGCCAGCGGTATCATGGTCTTCTACCGTGCCCGTCCGGTGGGGGGCGCACTGCAGGCCGGCGATGATGCTGTGGATGCACGTGTGTTTCGGCCAGAGGAAGTACCACTGATTCCGTTTCGCACCCACCGCGAGATGATGGCGCAGTGGCTGGAACGCCAAACGCACACGCCTGGCACCCCCTCCCCGCCGTCAGGAGAGTTTGTGATACGGCGCGCCAACCCAGAGGACTTTCAGCAGATCCTTGAGCTTGTCGGCACCATACCTTCAAATCACAACCGCACAGAGATGGAATGGCACGATGCCCTGCTGCGCCTGCGTGAACTGCCCGCGCTCGATGTTTTCGTGGCGCAGCTCACCACCCACCCGCCCATGCTGGTGGGGTGCGCGGTCCTCACCATCATGCGCGGCCTTACGGAAAGCCTGGGCTTTCTCAACGATATGGCGGTGCTGCCCAGCTACCGCCGCCGGGGCGTTGGCGCTGCTATGCTGGAAATGGCCATGCGGCGCGCCTCTGACCTTGACCTGAACACCCTTATGGTGAACCCACTGCACGCCAACGAACAGGCGCGCCAGTTTCTGCTGGCAGTTGGGTTCTCGGAAGCGCCAATCCTGCAGTTGAAACTGCGCTAGCAGATTTCTTGCCAACCTCACAGGACTTCATACAATGGAATTCGGGGTTGGCTTTGTGTTTGTTACCCTGCACGCCGAATGACAAAGCGCTCCATCGACCAGCACGCGGTTCGTCACAGATGCCAGAAGGCAGCCGCTATCACGGGAGAACGTTGTGAATACGATTAATAGCCCCTTACCTCATGCCTGGGTCACCGGCTACCGTTCGCGCCACGTGGGACCAGTCGCCAACACATATGTTGCAGAATACAGCATGCTCGACCTGATGCAGCGTGGCTACATCGTGTATGAGGAAGGGACCGACTTCCTGTCGCGGGCCGGGCTGGTGGATTACTGCTGGCAGATGACCTGGCCTGAAGACTTCGAAACACCCGACGAAATGATGGGTGCCATGCTCACCAACGCCCAGGGGTATGTCATCTTTGTACATGGCTGGACAGGCAACCGGCTGATCTGGGAAAACCTGCCCGGCATGGTTGTCACGGGTAACCGCCAACTGGTGGCCTTGTCGGTCGATCATAACGGCTTTGGCGGTTCTAAGTTCGTAGATACCACACCAGGGTTAGAGGTCTGCAATCCGCCCGCCGCGATGACCACGCTGCAAGCCTGGGTTGATCTGCTGCGAATCCGTCGCCAGCCTGGCCAGCCCACCACGAAGGTCATCAACTTTGTTGGGCATAGTATGGGCGGGGCCACGCTCTTCTACCTTAACCCGATGCACTGGAATTATGGAGAAGAGACCCGGTATGCCCTGGCACCTGCGCTGCTGCTTGAAGATGACATCCACCGGGCATTCTTCACCGCGCTGGGCCTGGGGGTAAGCATTCTGGAGCGGTTTCGCGGGCTGGCGGTATTTGAACAACTTGTGAAGCCGGGCATGGCGGCGGCGCTGTCTGAAGGGGCAAGCAACCTTGTGAAGGATCTGCATAACCGCCAGTATGATGAAACGCCGCGCGGCATCACCGGTGCCACCTTTCTGGCAATGGGGCGGTTGAAGAACCGCGAAATCGCGCCAATGTGGGACACCTTCCGGGTGATGCTGGGGCATAAGGACCGGCTGGTGGGCCTGCTGCCGATGATGGAACTGCTGGCCAAGCTGGAATTCCCGGTCGCACATCTGCGTGTGGTGCCCGGCACCCATTACTGCTTCAGCGTAGGCTCAGAAACACCTGCCAACGCCTTCCTGCACGCCCAGAACCGGGAACTCGTGGTACAGGATGTGCTGGAGCTGCACAACCGCGCTTTCGATATGCAGCGACAGGGGCGGCGATTCGGCGTGAAAAGGTCCTGAATCTTTACCACACGAGCGTTTTGCGATAATCTTGTGCGGATTTGTGACAACGATGCTGGGCGGGTTCAGTTCTGATGAATTAACAAGTGCTGCGTCGTTTTATTGACAGTACATCGGGGTTATGCTAACCTTTATCTAGTCCATTTGTTCAAAATTGAACAAACAAAACCGGGGTTAAACTATGGCTTTACAGGAGTTTGCACCAATCGCGGCGATGCTGGTTTTCGCCGTCGCCATTACACTGTTGATCCTCAATCTATCCCGCCTGATGGGGCCACACCGTCCCACGCTGCGCAAAACTGCCCCCTATGAAAGCGGTATGACACCCATCGGCCCTGCGATGCGTCGTTTGCCCGTGAAGTTCTACGTGGTCGCGGTGTTGTTTATTCTGTTCGACATTGAAGTGATCTTCTTCCTGCCCTGGGCAGTCGTATTTCGGGATCTGGGCTTTTACGGACTGGTCGTAATGGGCCTGTTCGTTGTCATCCTTACTGTTGGTTTGGTATACGAGTGGAAAAAGGGTGCGCTGGAATGGGAGTAACACAGAAACTGGGAAACCTGGGCGTCGTCACCACGACGCTTGAAACCGCCGTCAACTGGGCGCGCACAGGGGCCACCTGGCCGCTGCTGTTTGGGCTGGCGTGCTGCGCGATTGAGTACATGAGTACGCAGGCCGGTAGTTATGACCTGGCCCGGTTCGGGATGGAACTGAACCGTGCCAGCCCGCGCCAGGCTGACCTGATGATCGTGGCCGGGCGCGTGACGCGCAAAATGGCCCCGGTGGTGCGCCAGTTGTATGATCAGATGTCCAATCCGAAATGGGTGATTTCGATGGGCGACTGTGCGTCGTGCGGCGGTGTGTACAACAACTATGCGGTGGTGCAGGGTGTTGATGAGGTGCTGCCGGTGGATGTCTATATCGCCGGATGCCCGCCCCGCCCAGAACAACTGATGCACGGTATCCTCACGCTGCAAGAGAAGATTCGCGGCGAACGTATTAAAGAATGGGCATAACATGAACATCGCACAACCGCTTGATCCTGTAGAAGCACTGAAGAAATCACTGGCGAATGCGGTTCAGGATGTCGTCGAATTTCGCGACGAAACCACGATCGTCGTGTATACGGCGCAGTTGCAGCCTGTCATGAAATTTCTGCGTGACACGCCAGGGCTGATCTACAACTTCCTGTCTGACATCAGCGCGGTGGACTATTACCCGGAGTACAACCGTCCAGGGCGTTTTGGCGTTTCGTACCACCTCTACTCGCTGCTGTATAACCGCCGTCTTCGCGTTAAGGTCTTTGTGGACGAAGAACAGGCGATGGTTCCAACCGTGTTCAACATCTGGCCAGTCGCCAACTGGCTGGAACGTGAAGCCTTCGACATGATGGGAATCTACTTTGAAGGCCACCCAGATATGCGGCGCATCCTGATGCCGAATGACTGGCAGGGGCACCCGCACCGCCGGGATTACCCCCTGGGTTACGAAACGATTCAGTTCTCGTTCAACGTCGAAGAAATCCTCGAACACAAACCGTCTGCCAGGGAATAAACGAAAGAATAGAGGCGTATTGTTATGGCAAACATGGCTCTGACAACCTCCCCAACCGAGCAGTGGCAGGGCAGCCTGGACGAAGTGCGCGGCCTGGTTACAGAACGCGCGCTGACCGGCGAAACGATGATGCTGAATATGGGGCCGCATCATCCAAGCACGCACGGCGTGCTGCGTCTGCTGCTGGAACTGGACGGCGAAGAAATTGTGAGCTGCATCCCGGACGTGGGTTACCTGCATACCGGGATTGAGAAGAATATCGAGGCCAAAACCTACGAGAAGGCTGTCACACTGACTGACCGCATGGATTACCTGGCCCCGCTGTCCAACAACACGGTCTATAGTATGGCCGTGGAAAAGCTGGTGGACCTGGACGTGCCAGAACGCGCGCAGGTGATCCGGGTCATCTGCCTGGAACTGACGCGCATCCAAAGTCATCTGGTGTGGCTGGGTACACACGCTATTGACCTCGGCGCAATGAGTGTTTTCCTGTACTGCTTCCGCGAGCGCGAACTGATCCTCGATTTGTTCGAGATGCTCTCCGGCCAGCGCATGATGACTTCATACATCCGCCCCGGTGGTGTTTGGCGTGACCTGCCCGAAGAATTCCTGCCCGCGCTGGACGCCTTTCTGGGTATCTTCCCGGCAAAGGTTGACGACTATGAACGCCTGCTGACCAACAACCCGCTGTGGATTGACCGCACGCAGGGGATCGGCGTCGTGGAGCCGGATGTGGCGCTGGCCTGGGGGCTAAGCGGCCCCACGCTGCGCGGCAGCGGCGTCAACTGGGATATTCGCAAAGCGATGCCCTATTTCGGCTATGAAACCTATGAGTTCGATGTGCCGCTGGGCGAACATGGCGACGTGTTTGATCGCTACATCATCAGAATCCGCGAAATGCGTGAATCCGTGAAGATCATCCGGCAGGCCGTCAAACGTCTTGCGCCGGGGCCGTTCCGGTCACAGAACCGCAAGTTCGTACCGCCGCCGCGTGCCGAACTGGGGCGCAGCATGGAAGCGGTTATCCACCACTTCAAGCTGTGGACAGAAGGCTACTCCGCGCCGGATGCTGAGGTGTACGTGAGCATCGAAAGTCCGCGCGGCGAAATCGGCTGTTACCTGCATGGTACAGGCGGAACCAAGCCGCGCCGCGTCCACTTCAAGACTCCGTCGTTTATTCACATCGGTGCGCTGCCCGTCATCACGCAAAACCACATGATCGCCGATCTCGTCGCCATCATCGGCAGCATCGATATTGTGCTGGGGGACTGCGACCGCTAGGCCGCGCCATTGAAGGACGAACTATGAACAAACTCGCAGAAAAGTACCCGGAACGTATTCAGAAGACATTTTCGAAGTATCCGGATAAGCGCTCGGCTGTGATGCCCATGCTCTACCTGGCACAGGAAGAATACGGGTGGGTAAGCCCGGAAGGCATCGACGAAGTGGCGCAGTTGTGCGATATGGACCCCACGCAGGTGAAGTCCATTGCCGGGTTCTACACGATGTATTCCGAACATCCCAAAGGCAAATACTGGCTTCAGGTATGCACCGACCTCCCCTGCGCCCTGCGCGGCGCTGATCGCTTTTTTGAAGACCTGAAAACCGAACTGGGGGTCGAGGATCACGGGACAACGGATGATGGACTGTTTACCGTTGAACACGTCATGTGCTTAGCGGCCTGCGACAAAGCGCCGATGCTCCAGTGCAACTTCCACTTCCACGAAAACCTGGATATGGACAAGATGCGCGCGCTGCTGGCACAGTGGCGCGAAGAAGCACAGAAGAAAAGTTAGGACGAGGGCTTACCGGTATGAAACATGTCTTGTTCCGTGAGTACGAAGTCGAAAACATCCGCGAATTCAACGTCTATAACGCCAATGCGGGTTATGAAGGACTCAGGAAAGCCCTGAGCATGGCCCCGGCACAGGTCATTGACCTGGTCAAGGCTTCTGGGCTGCGGGGTCGCGGCGGGGCAGGGTTCCCTACGGGCGTCAAGTGGAGCTTCATCCCGCAGAATGAACCTGTCAAGTATGTGGCCGTGAACGCAGACGAAAGCGAACCGGGCACGTTCAAAGACCGCCAGATCATGGAAAACAACCCGCACCAGTTGATTGAGGGTGCGCTGATCTGCGCCTACGCGATTCAGGCCAGGGCAGTCTACATCTACCTGCGCGGCGAATTCTGGGATCTGGCCCATGAACTGGACCGCCACATCGAAGACGCGCGTGCGGCGGGTTACCTGGGCGAAAATATCCTGGGTTCCGGCTATTCGTGCCAGGTGTACACACATCTGGGGGCGGGGGCCTACATCTGTGGTGAAGAAAGCGCCCTGCTGAACAGCCTGGAGGGAAAACTGGGCCAACCGCGTGTGCGCCCACCGTTCCCCGCGCAGAAGGGCGGCGGCCTGTATGGGGAGCCTACCGTCGTTAACAATGTCGAAACCCTGGCCAATGTACCGTTTATCCTGCGCGAAGGCGCAGAAGCATTTCGCGCCAACGGCACCGAGAAAAGCCCCGGCACCAAGATCTTCTGCGTTAGTGGCAACGTGAACAAACCAGGAAATTACGAACTGCCCCTGGGTACGACGTTCCGCCAACTGATCTTTGAATATGCGGGCGGCATTGCTGACGGGCGCAAGATTAAGGGCATTCTGCCGTCGGGCGCATCCGGGCCAATTGTACGCGCGACCGATGAAGTCCTTGATACCCCCCTAACCTACGAAGACATGGATAAGATCGGCACGGTGCTGGGTTCAGCGTCCGTTATCGTGCTGGATGACTCTATCGACATCGTGTGGGCAGCGTCCAAGATGGCGAAGTTCTTCAAACACGAGAGCTGCGGCAAATGTACCCCATGCCGGGAAGGTACATACTGGCTGGATAAGGTCATTGACCGTATGCTGCGCGGGGAAGGTAAGGAAGCCGATGTTGACCTGATCGTCAATGTCGCACGCAACATGCAGGGCGTAACGCTGTGTGCCCTGGGAGATTTCGCCGCGAATCCGGTGATTGCTACTGTGCGTAACTTCCCGGATGAATTTAAGGCCTATGTGGATGGCACGCGCCAGCCAGCACAACCGGCAGTTATCGCGCCTGCGCGTGCAGGTGGGGCAGAGCAGGGACGGGCAGGACGTCGCGCCGTCGCCACAGGCACCCCTGCAGGGGATTAGTGAATGCAGGACGAGCAGGTAGAGCAGACTGCGTCAGAAAGCAGCGCCGCAATCATTGACGAAATCGCCTGGAGCGCGGCTGATGAAACCGGTCATCACCACGCCCTCGTGGAACAAGAGGAGCGGGTGGCGCAACACAGGCCGGGCATCACAGGCGCGTTAGTCAGGTTGTTTGCACCAAACCAGGCAGCAGAAACCGCGCTTTACCAGCGCCGCCTGGCGCAATTGGACGCGGCAGTTCGCAGGTATCCGGATGAACCAGGGCCGTATGTTATGCGGGGTGAACTGCTCCTGGGGGCCCGCCTGTATGACCTGGCAGCGGCAGATTTTCGCCAGGCGCTGGAACTGGCGTCGCGCCAGATCGAAACCAACCGGTGGGGTATCGTTACGCAGGGGATGCGTGACCGTGCCCACGCCGGTTTAGAGAGAATTTTGAACCATCTGCGTTAATATTCACGAACACCGCCAGCGTAAGCTGATGCAGTCGCTGAATAGACAAAAATGAGGGGACTGATGGCAAGTACAGTCAAGATCGTTATTGACAGCAAAGAATTTGAGGTTCCCGCCGGGCAAAATCTGGTGGACGCAGCCAAGTGGTACGCAGATAACGACATTCCTGTGTTCTGCTACCACCCTAAAATGGCTCCCGTTGGCATGTGCCGCATGTGTCTTGTCGAAATGGGAACAATTGAAAAAGACCGCGCGACCGGCGAAGTGGTGCTGGACGAAAACGGCAGCCCAAAGGTGCGCTGGTTCCCGAAACTGCAAACCGCCTGTACCCAGGTGGTGAGCGATGGGTTGGTCATCCGTAGCAACACCAAAGCGGTGGAAGATGCGCGCCGCAATGTGGTCGAATTCCTGCTCACCAGCCATCCGCTGGATTGTCCGATCTGCGATAAGGGGGGGGAATGCCCTCTGCAGAATCTGACGATGGAACATGGGCCAGGTGCGAGCCGCATGTCCTTCGAAGACAAGATGAAGCTGGATAAACATGTGCCGCTGGGTGACCTGATTTACCTGGATGAAGAACGCTGCATCCAGTGCGCGCGCTGTGTGCGTTTTCAGGCGGAGGTGGTCGGCGACGATGTACTCGCCTTTCACGAACGCGGGCGCGCCCTGCAGATCATCACCAACAGCGTACCGGGTTTCGATACGTATTTCTCTGGCAATACGACCGACATCTGCCCGGTGGGGGCGCTCACCACAGCGGATTTCCGCTTTGGCGCACGTCCCTGGGAACTGACCGAAGTCCCAAGCATTGATCCGTTTGATGCCGCTGGCTCCAACATCAGCCTCAGCGTGCGCCTGGATCGTGATTTCGGCGGCAAGGCCATCATCAAGCGGGTGATGCCACGCCAGAACGAAGCAGTTAACGAAATCTGGATTTCTGACAAAGCCCGCTTTGGTCACCATTTCACCCGCAGCGCAGACCGCCTGCAAAAACCCATGCGGCGGCTGGCCAGCGGCACAATGGGCGAAACGGTGTGGCAGGAAGCGCTGAGCGCCGCTGCTGCCGTCCTGAATGGCGCAGGCGGAAGCGTTGCAGCCATCGCAGGCCCACAGATGAGCAACGAAGACCTGTTCGCGCTGCGGCAGTTGGTCACCGAACTGGGCAGCACACGCCTGGGTGCCTGGCCGCCCACCCACAGCGGCGCTGACCTGCTGGCGCAGGTTGGGATCGGCAAGGGGTCGCACCTGGGGCCGCTCGGCAAGGGTGATGCGGTGCTCGTCATTGCCCGCGACCTGGAAGCAGCAGT
>CAZQIJ010000049.1:0-16003 GCA_964592955.1 uncultured Anaerolineaceae bacterium | reverse complement strand
CGGTCCGCGCGCGGCGAAGCCGACGAATGCAGCCACATCCATGCGCGGCAGCGCTGCCGCGTAACGTGCTACCACCCAGGCCGGAATGTAACCGGCGATGTTATCCACCCCAATGGCGCGCAGCCGCATCAGCGCTTCGCCGAGACGGTCTTCATCCAGCACGAGGTAGGTTGGCGCATCGTAAGACACATACCAGCCCGCCCAGGTGGAGAATTGGGTCTCGTTCAGGTCAATGCTAATGGTGCCTGGAATGTGGATGGAGGCAAAGGCAGACGCAGCGCGGGTATCGATCACCAGCGCGTCGCGCGTCACCTGGGCAATATCCGCCGCTTCGACTACGGGTTCTGGCAAACGCAGCGTGCGCAGCAGCGGCGCGCCATGCTTGTTCAGCCGTTTCATCTGCGCGAAGTAGCGCGGAACTTCCGGCTGATCTTCCAGCAGCCACTCAACAAACCTATCCCCTTTCTTGAACTGAAAAGCCGGGTTAAACAGTTTTTCGTACCCGAGTGTGGTCGATGGAACAGCCCCCAGCGCTTTGCCACATGCACTGCCCGCGCCATGCCCCGGCCACACCTGAAGATAATCCGCCATTGCGTTCAGGCGCTGCATGTTGGCAAACTGGTCACGCGCGCCGGTTTCTTTAGAGTTTGCGATGCCCACCGCAGCCTCCAGCAAATCCGGGCGTCCCATATCCCCTGCAAAAAGACAGTCACCGCTGAAAAGCCCCACCGGCTGGCTTATTCCGCCGTCTGTGACCACAAACGCGATGTGTTCCGGTGTGTGGCCGGGGGTGTGCATAACGTCTACCCGCACTGCACCGACCCTAAACGTGTCGCCTTCGCCGATATGGCGCACCTCCATGCCATCAGCATGGTAATCGTAGCCGTATTCACCGCCGTGCTGGCTGATGTAGAGGACAGCGTCTTCATCCAGGTGCGAGAGCAGCTCACGTCCCCCGCTTACGTAATCTGCATGGATGTGCGTTTCTGCTGCGCCGATGAGCTTCAGGTTTTCCTGACGCGCGGCCTCCAGGTAGGGGGTCACATCGCGCGCGGGATCAATAATGATGGCTTCGCCTGCCTCTGCGCAACCGAGCATGTAGGACGCCTGTGCGAGGTAGCGATCATAAAAATATTTCAATAACACCGCTCTTCTCCTTAACTTGGGGACGGTTTCATTCGCCGGAATCAAGCGGCCAGGATCGCCGTGCCCAGGCGATGGTTCCCCCTTCCAGATTGTAAATCTCGATATGGGTCAGCCCACTGCGCCGCAGGATCTGTGCGCCCATAATGCTGCGCATGCCGCTGCGGCACACCACAACAATCGCCTGGTCGGTATGGGCTGTTACTTCCGTGATGCGTTGAGGAAGCTCATTGAGGGGGATATTGACCGCACCCGGAATGCGCCCCTCCTCGAATTCCTCAACGGTGCGAACATCCAGCAGCAGGTGCGGTCTGTCGCCGTCTTTGAACCTGGCCTTAAAGTCGTCAACATCCAGACTGATGTAATCCATGCTTACTGTTGTCTACCTCCTGAGCTGTAGATGTGGTGACGATTTTAACCCCGATGCCGAACTGCGGCTATGGTCTGGATGCGGGGAACGAATCTCACCTCCAGAAGCAAGGTTTCACTGCCAGACTTGCGTTAGGGGCGACGTTCATCCCCCATACACATACAAGCCGGTAGCGCGTATAGCGCCACCGCCCGCGCAACATCTGTACGTATGGCACGAACCCAACGCGGGCGGGTGCAGGGGCGCAGTCAGCGGTTGCTGGCCAGGAAGGGCCCCACATGCTTCTGGAACTGGTCGAAGGCGTTTTCGTGGATGTTATGCCCGCTGTTGACCAGGACAAAGCGCCCATGAGGGGTTTTCTGCACGAAGGCGCGCCCATACGCTGCCGGGTTCAGGAAATCCTGGTCGCCTAGCATAAGCAGCAGCGGCGCAGTGATCTTCTCCGCAAACTGGATGCTCACGCGGCCTCCCGCGTCGATCATCGATTTGACGGCTTCGACCCACCCCCGCATAAACGCCTCTGCATCCGTGATGGCGTGGCGTTTAAGCGTTTCTGGCTCGATCGAGGAGGTCAGCATTGCATCCACATAAGGGCGCATCGTAGGCCCAAAATAACCCAATGCCCCGGTGACGACAACAGCCTTGAAACGCTGCGGATTCTGCCCGGCAGCGATCAGGGTTGCTTCGCCGCCATCGGAATGCCCAAAGATCGCGGCGTGGGCAAGGTTGAGGGCATTCATAAAGGCGATGATGTCGTTAGCGTCCTGCTGATAAAAATCAACGAGAAAGCGGCGGGGTTTGGGCAAAGACTTTCCATAGCCGCGCAGCGAAGGGGCCAGCACACGGTAGTCGGCCCTCAGCCATTCAATCACGGTTGGAAACTCGGTCTGGCCGGTACCGAGCAGACCATGCACCAGAATTACGGGTGGTTTGTCGCCACCCGTATCGACGTAATCCAGGCGTGCCCCGGTTGCGAGATCAATCACAGGCATCGTGCATTATCCTTTGCTTGCTATCACAGTATGGTGCGCTCCAGTTTAGCGCTATCTGCCGGTAAGATCACGCAGATACAGAAAATCGTGCCCAATGGTACGCGTGCTCAGTTTGGCCACGTTGGGCATCGTGCGCTTATAGTGGTTCGCCTTCACACGCTTCCACACGTTTTCTACAAAGCCCGCGTCGAAACCTTCGGCGATGACTTCCGCAACGGTATAGCGCTCGTCCACCAGCAGAAACAGTACCTGGTCAACGTCATTGTAGGTAAAGCCCAGCTCGCCTTCATCGGTCTGGCCTTCCCACAGATCCGCCGACGGCGCTTTGTCGATGACCGGCTGCGGAACGCCCATAGCCCCGGCAAGCTGGCGAACCTGTGCCTTGTAAAGGTCTGCAATCGGTTGCAGCGCGACGCCGCTGTCTCCGTAAATTGTGGAATATCCCAGCAGAAACTCGGTCTTGTTGCTGGTACCCATAGGCAGCAAACCATGCGCGGCAGACTGGTCATAGAGAACGATCATACGCATGCGCGCCATGATGTTGCCTTTGCGAACGCTGTTCATCTCTGGAAACTGCGCAATCAGCGGGTCTACCATCTCGGTAATCGGCACGGTCATGCTGCGAATTCCCAGGGACTCGATGACGGCGTCGGCGTCAGACAGGCTGGCCTGCGATGACGTTTTGTAGGGCATACGCACCGCCAGGACATGGTCTGCACCCAGTGCAGCCGCCGAGAGATAGGCCGAAAGCGCGGAGTCGATACCACCAGAAAGGCCGAGCACGGCACCGCTTGCCCCGGCCTTCTCGATCTGATCACGGATGAACCCGGTGAGCATCTTCTGCGCGATGTCCGTATTGATGCGCAGTTGATGCAGGAGATTGGGTGTTGCAGCGGTCATAAGAAGACATACCTTCTGAACAGACTTCGGAACACCCTAAGCATAGCCAGCCTTACGCAGCGCGTCTATCAACAGGTGGAGCCATCCGCAAACTGTGTTCGCATAAAATGCTGCTGCCGCTATACTCTGATGGGTGCGCAATCAAAATGTGAGGTCATGATGCTAGCCATTGTTCGCACATGCGCTGTACTGGGTCTCGAAGGGTTCGTGGTTGAGGTTCAGGTAGACTTTAATCCGAGGGCAGCATTACCCAATTTTTCGATAGTCGGCCTGCCGGATGTCGCAGTGCGCGAAAGCCGGGAGCGCGTGCGCACGGCGATCAAGAACTCCTCGCTGGGCTTCCCGAACAAAGCCTATCTGGTCAATTTGTCTCCTGCAGATTTCCCCAAGCACAGCACGGCCTACGATCTGCCGATTGCGGTGGGCGTGCTGGCCGTCACGGATCAGGTGCCGCTGCACCGCGTAGAAGGGGAAATGTTCATCGGCGAACTGTCGCTGGATGGCACGGTGCGCCACGTCGCCGGTGTCCTTTCGCGCGCCTATACTGCCTGGCAGCAGGGCTATACGCGCATTTACGTGCCAGCGCAGGACGCCCCTGAGGCCGCGCTGATCGAAGGTATTGAAGTCATCCCGGTGGGGACGTTGGGGCAGCTTGTGGAGCATCTGTATGGCATGAATCTCATCGCGCCATACACTGCGCCCCCACCCTCGCCGGATGATGTGAATCGTCTTCCTGAGGGCGTGGTCGATTTTGCGGACGTAAAGGGGCAGGAGAGCGTGAAGCGCGCGCTGGAGATCGCGGCGGCAGGCAGCCACAACGTCCTGCTCAGCGGTCCACCGGGAACCGGCAAAACACTGCTGGCCCGCGCCATGACCGGCATTCTTCCCAGGCTTTCGCCAGAAGAAGCGCTGGAGGTAACCCGCATCTATTCGGTTGCAGACATGCTGGCGCAGGGCCAGCCCCTCATTCGCACGCGCCCGTTTCGCAGCCCACATCACACGATCAGTCAGGCCGGGCTTATCGGCGGAGGTTCGACAATCCGCCCCGGCGAAATTGTCCTGGCGCATCGCGGGGTGCTGTTTCTGGATGAAGCGGTCGAAATGCCTGCCAAGGTTCTCGAAGTGATGCGGCAGCCGCTGGAAGACAAAATCGTAACTCTGTCGCGGGCGCGCGGTTCGGTCACATTCCCTGCCAATTTCCAGTTGGTTCTGGCGATTAACCCGTGCCCCTGCGGCTACTTCGGGGATCCAGTTAAGCCATGCACCTGTACGCCGACCATGATTTCACGGTATCGCAGCCGGCTTTCTGGCCCACTGCTGGATCGCATCGACATCCATCTCGACGTACCGCGCGTGGATTACGATAAGCTGTTCAGCAGCCAGCGCGGGGAAAGCTCGCTGGCGATTCGGCAGCGGGTTGATGCCGCACGCCAGCGCCAGGCGAACCGTTATGAGGATGGCGGGGTGCGCACCAATGCCGATATGCGCGTGGGGGAAATCCCTAACTTCTGTGTCATGACCGATGATGCGCGGCGTGTGCTGGACATGTCTGTACAGCGCATGCAGCTCAGTGCGCGCGCCTATCACCGTATTCTGAAACTGAGCCGCACCATCGCCGATCTGGATGACAGCGAGAAAATCACCATGCAGCATGTGGCAGAAGCAATTCAGTACCGCCCCAGAAGCGCAGGCAGCTAGCCTGGCGCGGCAGAACACCGATTGACAAGCCTGTGTAAGGCATGTTATGCTGACGTCCGTATGACAACTTCTGGTTTTGTGAAGGTGCGCCGCCACCCGGATGTGGGGTGCACAATGGGGGAAGCCGGTCAAAGTCCGGCACTGTCCCGCAACGGTAGAGGGTGACTTCACCCTAAGTCCGATTACCCGCCTTCACACACGCTTTTGTTTACCTTCGAGGCAAAGGGGCAAGGCATGAGATTTCTGCATCCATGCTGCCCGCCTTTTGGCGGGTTTTTCATTCCAATACTTCCATCCTCTGGCTGCTTTGCCTCGGCGGGCTGTTTATTTCAGGCAAAGGAGCCACGATCATGACCAACCGTTTCGCTGTTGTACTGGGGCTTGTTCTGCTGCTGGCAGTGGGTCAGCTTTCCGCGCAGGCCGAAGCCCCGGAAAACCCCACCGCGTGTGTGAGCGATTACACCCCGGACACCGACTACTTTCCACAGAAAGCCGAAATTAATTTCGCCGCGGGATTCACAGTCGAGTATTTCGATACCTATAAGGTGGTGACCGTTGCCAGCGCCGAAGCACCCGGTGCGCCGCTGGCGCAGTATGTGTTGGTGCAGTGCGGCACGCCAGCCCCTGAAGCAGGATTTGAGACTGCACAGGTCATCCAGGTGCCGGTTACCCGTGTGGTCGCCACGTCCACCACCTATCTGCCGTTCATCGATCAGATTGGCGCAGTAGAGACACTGGTCGGCCTGGACTCTCTGGATTATGCCTCCAACGCGAACGTGATTGCGCGCATCGAAGCGGATGAGATTACCGCAGTTGGTGGAGACACCGGGCTGAACATGGAATCGCTGGTCGCGCTGGAACCTGACCTGGTGCTGGCGTCCCCATTCGATACCTCTGCACTGGAATCGATGCAGGAACTTGGCCTTCCGTTCGCCATCAACGCCGATTATCTGGAAGGGACTCCGCTGGGACGCGCAGAGTGGGGAAAGTTCATCGCGCTGTTCTATAACCGTGAGGCCGCTGCTGAAGAGCAGTTTGCCGGGATCGCGGAACGTTACGCAGCGCTGGCGGCGCTGACCGCTGACGTGGAAGACCGCCCAACTGTGTTTCTGTCATCCCCCTACGAGGGTACATGGTACATGGCCCCGGCGGGCAGCTATACCGCGCTGCTGCTGGAAGACGCTGGCGCACAGTATCTGTGGGCGGAGGATGAGGGCACAGGCACATTGGTGCTGGACTTTGAAACCGTGCTGGAACGTGCTGTGAATGCGGATTACTGGCTGAACCCAGACCAGCTCTTCTGGGACAGCCTGGATGATGTGGTGGCCACCGACGAACGTTTTGCGGAATTTGCGGCATACCAGAACGGCACCATTTTCAACAACAACGCACGGCTGAACACCAACGGCTGGAACGACTATTATGAGTCTGCGGTGGCAGCACCGGATGCCGTGCTGGCGGATCTGATCGCCATGTTCCACCCGGATCTGCTGCCCGAACACGAACTCTATTACTACCGGCAGCTTGACCCTGCGCAATAAATAGGACACAACTGGGGGATGTTGGATCCCTGCATCCCCCAGCAAAGGACGATTCTGGTATGGCACAACGGGTTTCTGAAACGACAGCGATACGCGCTGCGGAGCGCACCACACCGGCGCGCTGGCCAATCTTCGCCTTTCTGATGCTGACGGTTCTGGCGGTGGCGCTGCTCACACTCATCCTGGGGTCGGTCAACATTCCACTGGCAGAAGTGGTCAGGATTCTGCTGGGGCATGAAACGGCGCACGCCTCATGGCGGACGATTGTCCTGGAGATGCGGTTACCGCGTGTGATGACGGCGCTGCTGGCAGGCGCGGCGCTGGGGGTGAGCGGGCTGCAAATGCAGACGTTATTCCGCAATCCGCTGGCAGACCCGTTCGTGCTGGGTGTTAGTTCGGGTGCCAGCCTGGGGGTGGCGCTGGTGGTGCTGGGTTTTGGCAGCGGCACGGTACTGCTGGCAGGTGTAAGCAGCCTCAGCGATTGGACGCTGGTTGCGGCGGCCAGCACAGGGGCAGGCGTGGTGTTTGCGGCGGTGCTGATGGTCGCGCGCAGGGTGCGCGGTGTGATGACACTGCTCATTCTGGGATTGATGTTCGGTTACCTGACCGGGTCCATGGTCAGCCTGCTCATGCATTTCAGCCTCACCGAACGTCTGCGCGCTTACATCAGTTGGGTCAACGGCAGTTTCAGCGGCGTCACCGTGTCACAGCTCACCATTCTGGTGCCGGTTGTGGCCACAGGTCTCGCGCTGGCGCTGCATTCGGTTAAGGCACTGAACGCGCTGCTGCTGGGTGAAACGTATGCACGCAGCATGGGCCTGGATATCCGGCGTGCGCGCTTAAGCATCCTCAGCAGCGCCGCGCTGCTGACCGGGGCGGTTACTGCCTTCTGCGGCCCGATTGGGTTCGTGGGGCTGGCGGTGCCGCACGTATGCCGGGGGCTGCTGCGGACCTCAGATCACCGCGTGCTGCTGCCAGCCGTGATGCTGGTGGGCGGGGCGGCAGCGCTCGCCGCCGGATTGATCGCACAGGTGCCGGGTCATGACGTGGTGCTGCCGCTTAACGCGGTTACGGCCCTGTTTGGGGCACCTTTTGTGATTCTGGTGCTGATGCGGCACGCCAAGGCCGCGCAATGAAGCTTCTGGAAACGCACGCCCTTAGCATCGGTTACGGGGCAGGTGGGCCGCGTGCCCGTATCCTGGCGCGCGGGCTGAACCTTACGCTGCACGCCGGGAGTCTCGTGTGCCTTTTGGGACCGAACGGCGCTGGCAAATCGACGCTCATACGCACGCTTGCCGGGCTGCACCCCCCCCTGGCCGGCGAGGTCCGGCTGATGGGTGAGCGTGTGCATGATCTCCCTCCGCTCGAAATCGCCCGACGTCTGAGCGTGGTGCTTACCGAACGTGTTGAAGTCGGTATGCTTTCCGTGCGGTCGATGGTGGCGCTGGGACGCCACGCCTACACGGGCTGGGCCGGGCAGCTCAGCGAACGCGACGAGCACGTCGTTACCGGGGCGATTCAGGCGGTGGGCGCTATGGCGCTGGTATCGCGGATGATGGACGAACTGAGCGACGGCGAACGCCAGAAAGTGATGATCGCACGCGCGCTGGCACAGGAACCTGCGCTGATTCTGCTGGACGAGCCTACCGCGTTTCTCGACCTGCCGCGCCGCGTGGAAATCATGCAGGTGCTGCGACGGCTGACCCATACGACCGGAAAAGCCGTGCTGCTTTCGACCCATGACCTCGACCTGGCGCTGCGCATGGCAGATGAAATCTGGCTTATGGCCGCAGACGGTACGCTGGTGGCTGGCGTACCGGAAGATCTGGTGCTCAACGGCACCTTTGCGGACGTGTTCCAAGGAGACGGTGTGGCGTTTGATTCCGCCGCTGGAACATTTCGGATTGCGGCGGAAGGCACCATACCGGTATTTGTAAGCGGCCCAGACCCAGCGCGTATGTGGACACGGCGCGCCCTCATACGCGCTGGTTTCGCGGTGTGCGAAACCCCGCAGGAGAGCGCAGCCCAGGTGGATATCTGCCAGGGGTGGCTGGTGAGCATCGGTAGCCACATTACGGTTTGTGATTCCATACAGCATTTGCTGGCGCACCTGCGCGGGGCGCTTATGGCGCGTTAACCCTCTGGCAGGCTCATGTCAAACCGAACCTCAAAACCGTCTGCCCCAGTCACCGCAACCCAGAATGGGCGCACCAGTTCATATGGGCATTCCCCCTCAACCACCAGAACCAGGTCAAACAGCACCCTTCCAGCATCCAAATCGCGCAGCGATTGCTGAATATCGTGGCGGGCGGTACACCCTGCACCCCGACTCCAGATTCCGGCCAGAATACGCCCGCCGCTGAAATCAAAACTGGTGCGCTCCACCGGATCACGGCACAGGCCGCTGTTGTCCGCCAGGTCGAAAAACGACATCAGTTCTTGCTCACTGCGTATCACGAAAGTTTGCCCGGCAGCGTCCCAAGCGGATTCAAAACAGATGCCGCGCACGACCGTACTGGCGTCAGACCACACCAGCGGAGGAACAATTGTCACTTCTTGAGTTGCCTGTGGTGGCGTTGGTGGTATCATGTTAAGTGTGCAGCCCAGAAGGACACAGACCAGGGCTGACATCACGAACAGTTGTTTCATCAATTGTTTGAGCCGCTTTTGAATAACCATATTCTCATTCGCATGATACGATAAGGCGTGGTAACATGCATCAGGTTGGTTACCCGCATTGCACAACGGGCAGGTCACAAATTTATGCGTATCCTGATTATCTCTGATATTCACGCTAACTATACAGCCTTCGAGACCGTCCTGAAAGACGCACACGGGCAGTGGGACTACGTATGGTGCCTGGGCGATGTGGTGGGGTATGGACCCGACCCGAACGAGTGTGTAGAACAACTGCAGCAGCTTCCGCATTTGTGCCTGGCAGGAAACCACGACTGGGCAGCACTTGACCGGCTCGACATTCGGACGTTTAACCCAGACGCGCGCCGCGCGGTGGATTGGACGCGTGAAACCCTTACACCCGATAACACGCGCTGGCTGGAGGCGCTTCCTACGACGTTCGTCATTGGAGACTACACCCTGGTTCATGCCAGCCCCCGCGAACCCATCTGGGAATATATCCTGGAACCGCTGGTTGCAACGCTTAACTTCCCCCATTTTGAAACATCCTACTGCATCGTGGGGCACACCCACCAGCCGGTGATTTATGAAGAGAACGAGAACGGCGATACGGGTGTGGCGAAACCCGCCTATGGGCAGAAGCGTCACCTCAATGGCCGCCGCCAGATCATTAATCCAGGCAGTGTGGGCCAACCGCGCGATGCCGACCCGCGTGCAGCCTATGCGATCCTGGATTTTGAGAAGAACCTATGGGAACATCGCCGTGTCGATTATGACATCGCCGCTGTACAGCGGCGTATGCGCACCATCGATATGCCGGAACGGCTGATTGCGCGCCTGGAACACGGGTGGTAGTTCGCAGCGTAACAGGCTGCAAACGTCTGCCGCATCTCCAACAGACCCCTGACACCAGGGGTTTTTGATTCGTCACTGGCTTTACGATCAGCTCTTGAGTATCGTTAAGCGGTGTGCAGGCGGTCCCGGCCAAACGCGCAACATGTGGGGCTCTCGACAACAGCAGGGTATTACCATGGAAACCAGCGATCTTAGCGCAAAAATGCGCGATTACCTCGTGGAAATCTACAGGCTGTCTGAACGCAGCGCCAGCGGGTATGTCAGCACGTCGGTTCTGGCGGATATTCTGGATGTGACGGCTCCCGCTGTGAACCGGATGGTGATTCGGCTTAAAGAGCAGCAGCTTCTGCACCATGAGCCTTATCAGGGAATCCGGCTGACTGAAAAAGGCAAACGTGAAGCGCTGATCCGATTGCGGCGGCACCGCATTGTCGAGCAGTTCCTTGTGAAGGTGATGGGGTTTGGCTGGGAAGAAGTTTATGCAGAGGCGCAGGTCATGAGCGCTGCCCTCAACGATGTGCTTACAGATCGCATGTACGAAATGGCAGGCAAACCGGAATTCTGTCCGCACGGTGAGGTTATTCCGCTGCCAGACGGCACGCTGACGCAGCAGGATGATCTTCTGCTTACCGAAGCGGAACCCGGCAGCAGCCTGCGCGTCACACGTGTGCTGACGCGCGAGCCTGATCGCCTTGCCTATATCGCCGCCTTAGGGCTTACACCGGGTACGCCGCTGCAACTGCTGCACGCAGCGCCATTTAATGGACCCATGCAGCTTAAACTGAAGGATGAATACCGCATCATCGGGCATAATCTTGCGGAACTGATCCGGGTACAGCAGGCCGAAGACGTAACTTAGGCGTTGCGTACCGGCTGCATCCATACGCCGGGACGCGGTTCCAGGGTAGCCCCCATATGCATGTGCACATGCGGTCGGCGCGCCTGAAGCTGAAAACGCTGCAGAATGCGCGCCAGAACAACGCGCATTTCGACCTGGGCGAAAGCCGCCCCGATGCAGTTGCGCGGGCCACCCCCAAATGGCAGATACGTGTAGGGTTCGGGCCTTTGGGTGAAACGCTCAGGCATGAATTCGTCTGGTCGCTGCCAGTAAGCCGGGTGGCGCTGCGTCAGAAAAATGGAGTAGAGCACGCGCGTGCCCGCCGGAATCTCATAACCCGCAAAATTCAGATCGACGGCGGCTGTGCGCGAACCCAGATGAATGGGCGGGTACAGGCGCAGGGTTTCGTCAATGACCTGGTCAAGCAGGGTTAAGCCGGTTGTGTTGGTCACATCCGGCACAGCGCTGCCCAGCACAGCCGCGATTTCGTCTCGCACGGCCTGTTGAATATGCGGGTGCTGGCCGAGCAGATACAACGCCCATGCCAGCGCAGCAGTGCCGGTATCGTGACCGGCAATCAGCATCGTCATCAATTGGTCACGGATCAGGTCGTCTGGCATCCCTGCCGCAATCAATCCCCTGATCATATCATGCCCCGTACCCCCTTCGGCACGGTAGAGCGCGATGAGGCGCAGCAGATAATCATCCAGGCGGGCGCGCGCCTTACTGTACCCAGGAGACGGCATTCCTTTCCAGAAGAGCCACAGCCCCGGTGAAATGTAGCGAATAAGATAAAGGATTGCGTCCCACAGGCGCTGCACTTCGGGGGTGAAGTCGGCATCAAAGAGCGCATCCATCAGCACCAGCAGCGCCACCTTGCGCATTTCCACCAGCATATCGAGCGGCTGTGCGCCCCAGGTGGCGGTGATCTGGTCCGTGCGCCGCACCATCGCTGTTGTATAGTGCGTAAGCATCTGTTTGTGCAGTGACGGGTTCAGGTTACGCCGAATTTCGTCGTGGCGCTGCCCATCCTCCACCAGCACACCGTGAATCAGCAGGTTCGTGATAGGTTCACCGTCAATGCGCCAGCGCAGATCGCCGCGCGCAGCGACCAGCACAAAATGGGCGGCCTCTGGCCCCACCATGACAACCGGGCTGAAACCGGGAACGTTCAGGCGGAACACATCACCGGTTTCCCGGTGAAAGACCTGCATCGCGGCCAGCGTATGTCTTTCGGTTGCGATGGCGCGCAGGGCGCGCAGGCCGGATTGTGGGCTGGGCGTAGGTATTGTCAGGGTCATTGGTTGTCTGTAATATCCTCTGCTTAATGCGGTTGGCGGCGGGACGCAAGGCCGGTGCCAACTCGAATAAACGCCGCGCCATTGTAGCCACAGCGCCCCGGAAAATAAACGCCGGGTGCAGCAAGTAATGGCATTCGCCCGATCACGGTGCAAGCGAGGTGACGAATTATGGAATCTGACCTGTTGAAGCTGATGGCAGCCCGGGGTGGGCATTTCAAGCTGGAGTCAGGCCATCACGGCGATTTGTGGCTGGAACCGGAACGTTTGTTTCTGCACCCTCACAGCCTGGCCGAACCGGTACGGCAGTTGGCGCAGCAGTTCGCGCCATATGACATTGAGGGGGTGTGCGGCCCGCTGACCGGCGGCGCTTTTCTGGCGCAGATGATCGCCGCAGAACTGAGGGTGGCATTCTGCCACAGTGAACCCTACACCCGGCAGGACCCCGGCTCGCTGTATCCCGTTGGGTATCGGGTGCCGGGGTCTCTGGCGCGGGTGATGGCAGGAAAACGTGTCGCCATCGTGGATGACGTCATTAATGCAGGGTCGGCAGTGCGCGGCACGTATTCGGCGCTCGTACAGGCGGGCGTGGTGGTGGCCGCGGTGGGCGCGCTGCTGACCTTAGGCAGTGCCGCGCCGGATCACTTCACAGCACACGGCATCGCAGTTGTCTCTGCCGTGTGGGCGAACAGTAACCTGTGGCCTCCTTCGGACTGTCCATTATGCGCGCAGCACATTCCGCTGGAAGATCTGCGCGCATAGGCATTACAGGCGCGCGGCGAAACTGCGGATGGTTGGTGCGGCATTGCCGACCAGCGGCACGCCATGACAGATGCACAGGGTATGAACATCCATCGCCGCCACCTGCTTGATAGAACGCACGGCGGTGGCCATATCTGGTGTGGCCGGGCGCAGCGGTCGGGATAATCCCCAGGGAAGATTCATCATCACATCGCCGCCGACCAATACGCGGTGCTGCTCCCACCACAGGCCACAGTGCCCGAAGGCGTGGCCCGGCAGTTCAACCACAAGAAACTCGCCCGCGATGCTGTCTCCCTGCTTGACCTCCGTATCGACACGCGCGGGTTCAACAGTTTCGCTGATGCTGCGCCGCACCAGGCCCACAGGGAAGGGCAGTTCCTGCGGCGCTGGCAGCGCAATCTTCGCCTCGCCACGCACGATCATCGCCTCGCGGTGGTGGGCATAGGTGCGGGCATTGATCCGCTTCTGAAGTTCCGGCAGGCCCCCCACGTGATCCGCATGGGCATGGGTGATAAATACATGGCGGATGTCGTCCAGGCTGCGACCAGCCGCTTCGAGCTGTCGCGAAATCGCGTTCACCGCTGCCGCAGTCAGGCCCGTATCAATAAGCAGCAATCCGTCCTCGGTTTCAATCAGATACGTGTTCAGGTAACGGCTTATCAGCGGGAGCTGATAAACGCGATCCAGCAGCTTGTGCATCAGTTTTCCTCCGGTAGTGGGATACATCGGGATAAATCGGGACAAAAAAGAGGCGAATTGCTTCGCCCCTCGTCAATTGATCACTGCACCCGTCAGGCGATGGTGATGTCTTCGCAGAGATACACATCCTGGATGGCGTTCAGCAGTTTCGCGCCTTCGGCCATGGGGCGCTGGAAAGCCTTGCGCCCGCTGATGAGCCCTGTGCCGCCTGCACGCTTGTTGATGACCGCGGTCTGGATCGCTTCGGCAAAGTCGTTCTTGCCGCTGGCACCGCCAGAGCTGATGAGACCGGCGCGCCCAGCAAAGCCGTTGATCACCTGATAGCGGGTGAGATCAATGGGGTGGTCGCTGGTCAGTTCGGTATAGATACGCTCGTCGAGTTTGCCGTAGGAGGAGCTTCCGGTATTGAGCGCCTTAAACCCGCCGTTGGTGGTCGGCAGTTTCTGCTTCAAGATATCGGCTTCCATGGTCGCACCCAGATGGTTCGCCTGGCCGGTGAGATCTGCAGCCGTTTCATAGTTGGTGCCGTTCACCTTGAAGCCGGGATTGCGGGTATAGCACCACAGCACGGTGGCCAGGCCCATCTCGTGCGCAAGGGAAAAGGCCTGCGCGATTTCGACGATCTGGCGAGTGCTTTCTTCAGACCCGAAGTACACCGTCGCGCCGACCGCGACCGCGCCCATGTTCCACGCCTGTTCAACCGTGCCAAAAAGGATTTGGTCGAACTTATTGGGGTAGGTCAGCAGTTCATTGTGGTTGATTTTGACGATGAACGGGATTCTGTGGGCATACTTGCGGGCGACCGAACCGAGGACGCCAAAAGTGGAAGCTACCGCGTTGCAGCCACCTTCAATGGCCAGCTTCACGATGTTTTCCGGGTCAAAGTACTGGGGGTTCGGGGCGAACGAAGCGCCAGCACTGTGTTCAATGCCTTGGTCTACCGGCAGAATAGAGAGATACCCGGTACCACCAAGGCGACCATGGCTGAACAACTGCTGAAGCGAACGCAGTACCTGGGGACTGCGCTCGGTCTGGGAATAGACACGATCCACGAAATCCGGGCTGGGCAGATACAGGTTCTCTTTGGGGATGGTGGTGCTGGTATGGCTGAGCAGGTATTCTGCATCTTTGCCGAGCGCTTCGGTGATTTTATCAATGGTGTAGGTGACATCTGGAGCAACGGCTAAGGCCATTGGTTCGTCTCCTTGTGTGTTAAATTACAGGATAACCAGAGTATATCAGGTTTCGCCCGCCATTTGTACGGCCTGGCCAAACCTGTGACATTCAGTCTCATCAAAACCTGAGCTTAGTCAGGCATGAACGCCACACATTCGATTTCGACATGTGCGTCCTGGGGGAGCCGGGCGACCTGCACGGTGGTGCGCGCTGGCGGGTGCTCCGGGAAAAAGGTGGCATAGATTTCGTTCATCGCTGCGAAGTCGTTCATGTCCTTGAGGAAGACCGAGGTCTTCACGACATCTGCCATTGTGCAGCCTGCCGCTGCCAGCACCGCCTGGATGTTGGTGAGCGCCTGCCGGGTCTGATCCTGAATGCCGGTGGTCAGGGTGCGGGTGGCAGGATCCAGGCCGAGCTGACCGGCGGTAAAGACCATGCCATGACTCACGATGGCCTGCGAGTATGGGCCGAGTGCGGCAGGCGCATCGGTGGTGTGAATAATCTGTTTCTGTGCCATTTATCTGTTTCCTCCTAAAATGCGGTTAAGTTCGCGCTGTACCAGGTCGGGGCGTTCGTCGCGCAGCAGCGGTAAGCGGCTGCGGGTGCGGTTAAGCTGGTTGAGGTCAATGGTCTGTGTAATCAGCGCTTCATCAAAATAGCGGCCATGCGTAAGGAACTCGCCATTCGGATCCACGACAGATGACCCACCCCAGAAGTTTTTGCCATCCTCATAGCCTACCCGGTTGCAGTGAATGACATACGAGGTGAACATGCTGCCGTAAGCCTGGTTGACCAGCTCTACCCAGCGCGACCCGCTGAGCCGGTCGCCTGCATCCAGGCCGCGGCTGGGACTGGCACTCTGGAACAGGAAGATATCTGCGCCATCCAGCCACAGCAGATAGGGGGGAGACATGTGCCAGAAGTCCTCGCAGATGAGCATCCCCACACGGCCAAACCGGGTATCGAAGGCACGCACATCCTCGCCCTGGTCAAAGAACCGGCCTTCATCAAACATCGCGTAGGTCGGTGGGTAAATTTTGCGGTGTACGTGCAGGCACTGGCCTGCGGAGAGATAGGCGCTGGCGATGTAGTAG
>CAZQIJ010000048.1:0-16069 GCA_964592955.1 uncultured Anaerolineaceae bacterium | reverse complement strand
ACCCTATAATGCCCCACCAGACGCACTTCCGGGGCTATTCATGCAAAGACAAAACGCAAGCCAACATTTCCGCCCAATCCTCCATTACTGGCCGGTCATCGTCCTTTCTGCTGCGCTGATTGTTCTGGTCATCACACGGTTCTCGGAATCCAGTGCCCAGAACAACGGCAAGTTCATCTACGCACTGGATGACGCCTACATCCACATGAGCATGGCGAAAAACCTGGTACAGCATGGCGTGTGGGGTGTAACACGTTACGAAACCGCCTCTGCCTCATCCTCGCCGTTGTGGACAGGACTGGTCGCCATGACTTACATCGTGGCCGGTGTGGGCGAGCTGCCGCCACTCGTGCTGAACGTCATACTTGCATGTGGACTGCTTGCAGCAATGCACACCATCCTGACGCGATGTGGAGTTTCGCCCGCTATCAGCCTGATCGTAACAGCACTGACGCTCATACTGTGGCAGGTGGACCGGCAAATCTTCATGGGCATGGAACATGTGCTGCAGGCACTTGTGAACCTCGTCTTTACGGCAGTGGCCGCAGCGCGCGTGTGTGGTGACGAGACACCGCTTTCCCGCGGCATGCTCCCCGTGTACCTGCTTGGTATGCTGGTGCCCCTGGCACGCTACGAAGGTCTGCTGCTGGTGCTGGCCATCTGTATGGTATTTACGCTGCGCGGCAGGCTTATCAGCGCGATCGTTCTGGGATTCACGAGCCTTGTACCTGTACTGCTGCTGGGGCTGATCTTCAGCAACCAGGGCTGGGGGCTGCTGCCATCGTCTGTGCAGCTTAATTCGTCGCTGAGTTTTCTGGATCAGGCGACCTTCGGCGAGGTTTTACACTTCTTCACCGTAGGGACGTTCGAGGCGGTCATGCATAACCCTACGATGATTTCGACCCTGGCCGCCGCCGCATTTGTGTTCCTGCTGCGCTACCGTGACGCAGCGCCTTTATGGAATGTGCCCAATGCCATGCTGGTGACGCTGGCGCTGCTGGTTGTTCTGCACGCCCGTCTTGTGAACCCCGCTGGCACCCATCTACGCTATGGGGCGTATCTACTGCCGCTGGCCGCAGCAATCACCAGTGTCGGCGCAGCAGGCTTCATCGCGCTGCCACGCAGCATCCGGTTGCAATCGATTCTGGGATGGGCCGCAGGACTCATCGTTTTCGCCATGCTGGTGCAGCCCTGGTATGACCGCTATCAGACTCTTCAGACTTATGTGCCGCTTCTGGGGTCAATGAATAACATCTATGAGCAGCAGTACCAGATGGCACGCTTCTTCGACCGTTATTACCAGGGAGAGGCTGTCGCAGCGAATGACATTGGTGCCATCAACTATTTCGCAGATATCCGCACGATTGACCTGTGGGGACTGGCCACACGCGAAGTGATGGAAGCCCGGCTGAATCACCGGTATGACACCGAAGTTATTCGCAGCGTCATGCAGGAACGGCATGGACGTGTGGCAATACTGTACGACTATTGGTTTAACGACAACTTCGGTGGCGTTCCACCTGAATGGATCATCGTGGGACAGTGGGGGGTTGAACCGTCCAAAAGCGCTATCCTTGGCGGCCACACCGTCACATTCTACGCAGTGAACGCCGCTGAGGCGGAAATTCTGGCTGCTAACCTGCGTGATTTTGCCACCAGCCTACCCACTTCTGTGATTCAGACCGGGCCGTTCGTAGACGAAATGACGCAGCCTGCCGCCCTGAGCCAATAGTCCTGTAATGTTCGCGCAATTCGGTGCCAGCGAGTAAAATACCGTTGTAGATTGGTTCCAGGAAAAGGTGGTAAGGCGTGGCTTCAAGACAAAAACCAGGGGAGTCCAGCGGCACTGGCGGCACTGGTGGCACCAGTAATGAAGACCTGCTGCAACTGGCGATTCGTGCCGCGAAAACCGGTCAGAAAGACGGGGCGAAAGTGATGTTCCGCCAGGTCTATAACCGCGATAAGCGCAACGAACGCGCCATGATGTGGCTGGCAAAACTCTCAAAAACGCCGCGTGAACGTCAGCAGTGGCTGCGGCGTGTATTGCAGATCAATCCCAGTAATGAAGCGGCAGCAGAAGCGCTGCGAAAAATGCAGTACCGCAGCGCAGCCAGTGACAACCGCTTGCTGCTTATCGCACTGCCGGTGCTTATTACGCTGATGGTCATCGTCTTCGCGGTCATTGCCATTGCGCTCTCCAGTTGAGCATTCATGTGCAACCGTGCAAAAGGGGAAAGAACTGTCCCGTTTATTATTTCTCGTGAGTCTCTATAAAATGGTCACCAACTAATCCAAACGGAGGGCGGTCTTTTGTCCACAGGAGATCTCCAACAAAAACTCAGGACCGGAATCGATGCCGCGAAACGCGGAGATCGTGCCACTGCCCGGCGCATGCTCGAGCAGGTCATCGGCGCTGACGATTCAAATGAAATGGCATGGCTGTGGCTGGCCTCTGTTGTTAACACTGCCGCGGAACGCCGCACGTGTTTGGAACGCGTGCTGCAAATTAACCCGCGCAACGAGCGCGCGCGTGAAGCGCTGCGCCGCCTGAATTCACCAGGTACCCCCACCGAAGATCTGCGCACACGGCAGACCATTGATCAACTGCGGCGGCGTCCTGCGCCCGGTATCAGAGCAACCGGGAACGAGGGTGGGGGCACATCCGTCAGCACGTCCACCATCATCGTGATTGGCCTGTTTGTCACGGTTGGATTGGCTGCGCTGGCCATTGTTTCGGCGCTGAACCCTGCGCCGCCAGCCCCGCCCGCAACAGCGACGGTAGACATCTTTCTGGCAACCGAAGAAACCAATGCCACGCTGCTGCCCACAGAAACAGCCATCTCAAGCCCCACACGTACCCCTGTAACACCCGTCGATCTCAACAGCATCACGCGCCGAGCGCCCACACTGCCCCCCACGTTTACCGCAACCGTGCCGCCGACCGCAACCGAAGTGCCCACCGAAACGCCCGCACCTCCGGGGCTGGAAACCTTTGAAGTGCTCTATGCGAGCCTGAATCCAGGTGCAGACGAACCGGACATGTACAGCATGTTCGGCGATGGCAGTCTCGAATCCTTCTATCTGGAACGCGGGCGGGATGTCGCCTTTGATCCCCGCGGGATTCTCGTGGCATTCGTGCGCAACGTCACCGACGAAACGAACCTGACCGCACCAGAAATCTTCGTTGTTGACTATGGCGATCCCTCAAACCTCACGCAGATCACAAACCTGCGCGCGCCAGACACTGCACATCCGTCGTGGTCACCAGATGGCCGCCAGATCGTTTTCTCCAGCAGTTACCAGAGCACAGCGCCGGAATTGTGGGTTGTGAGTGCTGCCGGTGGCGAGCCTCGCCGCCTTACCGAGAACGAAGCGATTGATCGCGAGCCGTCGTGGTCGCCTACTGGGGATCTGATCGCTTACTCATCGGACATCAATTCACCAGGTTTCCTGGAGGTGTACACAACCACTTCTAGCGCAGACGCTGCAACTCGCGCAGTAACCCAACTGACCGATAATGCACGCAGCAGCTATTCTCCGTCCTGGTCGTCAGACGGCACCCGGATCACGTTTGTCAGCGATCGCACCGGCGACGCCGACATCTATACGATGGACGCCAACGGACAAGGTGAAACGCTGATTACGTTTGATGATGGGGAGGCAGAAGATCGCAGGCCAACCTTCAGCCCGGATGGGCGCTGGGTGTTCTTTATTTCAAACCGCGACAGCGAGAACTTCCAGCTCTTCGCGCTGAGTTCAGACGGAAACGCGCTTTACAGGGTGCTGGAAAACCAGCGCGATGAAGACTCCATTGTGTTTCGCCCGGTTGCACCGCCACAACCATAATGCCCTGGCATCATGCGCCGGTAATGTGTGCCGGGTAAGTGCCCGGATGAACCGAACAACAGATTGTCAGATGCTTACGCTTAACCCGCAACAGGATAAGAAATATGAGTTCACGCAAACACGAGGAAATGTTACGACAGGCCATAGAAGCGGCCAGAGAAGGTAAACGGGCAGAGGCCAAGCGCCTTATCGCGCAGATCCTGGACGAAGACGACGAAAACGTTAAAGCATGGTGGTGGCTGTCACGTATTACCGAAGATCTCGATGAACGCAGAATCGCGCTCACGACGGTCGTGCAGTTGGAACCAGACAACGCCAAGGCACAGGAAGCTTTAAGGAAACTGGAAGCTCGAAACGATGAGGAAGGCAGCGAAATCGCGCCTGGCATTAATCGCCAGTTGTTTGTCCGCCTTGCGGCTGGCACAACCGCCCTTGTCGTGGTGATCATCATCGTTGTCGTTATGGTGATTAATAATCAACGTGCGAGTGAGCAGCAGGCTGTTGCAGATGCCACCAATTTTGTGGTGCAGCAAACGCAAACCACCGTTCAGCTCACTGCTGCGGCAGCAACTGAGACCGCCGTCGCATTCAACCTTACAGAGACACAGATCGCGCTTGTTTCGCCCACGCCAACGCTCACCAACACACGCGCCAGCCAGTCCACATTGCCTCCCACATATACCCCAACGCCAACCGAAACTCCCCGTGTTACGCCAACACCGCTTCCTCAACCTCCTGCAGAAGCGGCTGGCTTGCTCTTTGCGTGGGGTGGGCCAGATCTCATTAACGATGGCTACCTGCCCATTATTACGCTGCCGCTCAACGGGGGCGGGCAGTTCCGCGATATTAGCCAGCCTGAACGCGGCGTCCATGTTGCCGCATCAGACCAGTTCAGCATGATTTACACCCGCTACTTCCGCGATGTGTTTGAGGAGTCGCTGGAGTACGTTGACTTGCGTACTGGGGAGAACAGACTGCTGGCGCAAAGCTGGGAGAATGTTACCACGCAGCGAATCTTCCGGCTAAGCCAGCCGCAGTTAACTGCCGATGGCCGTTTTCTGGCTTTCAGCGCATATGATGAAACGCTGCAATATCGCCACATTTACCTTTATGATATAAATGCCAGCGGCGATCCGATTACGCTGCTCACCACTGACGAAGCCAACTACGAGTACCCCACACTGTCAGCAGACGGGTCACAGGTCATTGCATCGCGCCGGGTCGAGAACCTGCTCGAACTTACCCATGACCTGTTTCTGATCAATGTTCAGACGAAAGAAATGCGGCCCTTTACGTCTGACGGGCCATTGAACATTGAAACACACCCGCGCTATTCGCCCGATGGCGGCATCGTGGCCTATGCCATCGCACCTCAGGATAACCCGGACGTTCACGATATTATGATCGTGGCCGCAGATGGTTCTGGCTCGACCTTCAACGTCACCAACCATCCTGCTGACGACATCTACCCGGTGTTCAGCCCGGATAACCGCTATATCGCCTTCTCCAGCAATCGGGCTGGCGCATATAACATCTACGTCTACGACACGCAGTCGGGCAGCTTGTTTCAGCTTACCAGCTCTCAGGACGATTACTTTCCCGGTGCATGGGTAAACTAGCGCCGATGGGGGATAGTTCAGAGAGGCTGTCCCCCGCCTTACGCAAATCCTGCGCAAGCACCATCAGGCTCTTTGAAACGCTTTCGATAAGGTGGATGGAAACCACATTCTGCTGCGTGATGCGGTCTACACGCTCCAGGTTGATGGTGATGGTTTCCATGCCATCTGCCTGCTGACGGATAACCTCTGAAATCGCGCGTATCGCCTCATAGGATGCCGTAACATTGACGGCAAGCTGGCTCATAACCCGGTTGGCTTCGCGCGTAACGCCAACGCCGGTATCTGCCGCCTGCATACCGATCTCTGTTGCGTCAATCGTTTCGCGCACTGCCACCTGGATTTCCCCCAGAATGGCGCGCACCTGGCGCGCTGCATCGGTGGATTGCTGCGACAGCGAGCGCACTTCTTCGGCCACCACTGCGAAACCACGTCCCTGCCCTCCAGCGCGCGCCGCCTCAATAGACGCGTTCAGTGCCAGCATGTTGGACTGCGTCGCAATTTCGCTGACGGAAGTAATAATAGTATCAATTCGGCGCGTCAGTTGGGTGAGGCGCAAAATCGCGTGGGCAACTGCCTGAACCTGTTCCCTGAGCTGGTTAATGGCAGATATCGCTTGCGAAAGGGACTCCTGCCCAAGCACAGAAATCTCAGACGCTTCCTGTGCAGTTCGGGTCATGGCGCGGGTCTGCTCGCCGACGCGCTCAGAAAGCAGCAGGAATTCGTCAAGCTGTGCGTTCGTCATCTGGATAACCGTCGCCTGATCGGAAGCCCCTATAACCTGCTGCTCCACCACACTACCGATAGCCTCCGCAGCGCGCACCATACCATCAATCGTTGCATCCGCATGGATCATCATCGTCGGCGATTCTAAGATGCGTGTTCCGGCGCTGGCCGATGTCGCGGTGTACGTCCCGGCCAGCCGACCAGCGATAAGCAGCAGCAGTACGCACAACGCCGTCACCAGGGTTGCGTCGCTACGGACAACGGCCAGGCTGGCAGCAATGCAAACTGCAAAGACCAGCAGGCTGCGCCAGCCAGCCACCATGCGCGCGTTTAACGCCAGGGGAAGCGCCACAAGCCCTGCGATGGTCAGCCAGGGTACCCATAAGCCTAACAGCGGCACGGTGAACAGCAGCACGATCAGAACTGCAAAAACGGCATTTTCTACCAAAGGATGTTCGGAGAGAAACCGACGCGTGTTCGTAACCTGAGCCATGAATTCCTACTCTCGATGCAATCCAACCCGCTACCTGACTGATGTCAACCTGCCATTGATCTTATGCCGGAGCGTTTTGCGGCGCAACCTTCCAGCCGCTGGATGAGGATATTCAAATGTGATCTGCTGCGGCACGGGTGTCGCGGCGGGTCGCGCGGACATAACCTGCCGTAACAAATCCCAAACCGAAGGTCAACTCTGGCGCGCCGCATGCGCGCATATCCCAAATTATCCCAACCCCTGCATCCGCTATGGCCACTGGCAGAAACATTTGCTACATTTTCCTCAATGCGTGCCGGGCACTGTGGATGTGCATGTATCCAGGTACAGGTAAAAGCGCCAGTGGATGACCGCTGGCTGAAGCTGCAAAGGACGGGGTGATGCTGTTTCTGTTTGACATCGACGGCACGTTAATACGTACACAGGGTGTTGGCCGTACCGCCACCCGTGCTTCAATGCTGGAAGTTTTCGGAACAGCCGCTGGCATCGAAGCCCACGTCTTTGGTGGCAAAACTGATTGGTTCACGCTGATCGAGCTGCTGGCAGATTACGGCTTCGATGCGGATGAAGTTGGCCGCCGAATGCCGGCCTTCGAGAAGGCAATGGCGCAGAACCTGAGCCTGATGCTAAACGCCAACAATGTTGCTGCATGTGTGGGAGCCATCGAGACAGTACAGGCACTGCGTCGCCGCAGCGATCTTGTGCTTGGCATTGTCACGGGAAACACCGTATCCAGCGCACCTGTCAAGCTGCGGGCAGGCGGCTTTGACCCTGCCTGGTTTCCGGTGGGAGCGTTCGGCAGCGAAGCCATCCACCGCGATGAACTTCCCGCGCTGGCGCTCCAACGCGCTGTCCAGTTCAGCCGCCGTCAGATTACCCCTCATGAGGTGGTCGTTATCGGCGATACGCTCATGGATATTCAGTCTGCGCGGGCGTTAGGGGCACAGGCTGTGGCTGTGACGACCGGATTCACCTCACGCGAGGACCTTGCGGCAGCAACACCAGATTATCTGCTGGATAATCTTACGGCCCTGCTGGAGATCTTCCCCGGTCCCTAACGCGCTCGTATCACACCCGTCAGCACCGCTTCATAAGCGTCTGCCACGCGTTCGGCATCAAAATGCTGTTCGGCATAGCGCCGCGCCGCGGCACTGTAGGTGGCGCGCAGTGCTGCGTCATTCAGCAGCCGTTCAATAGCGTCGGCAAGTGCCTGGGTGCTGCCAAAGGGCACGGTAATGCCAGCGCCGCTGCGGTTGACCGTTTCGGTCGCAATGCCTTCGAGGGCGATCACAACCGGAACACCGCTGGCCATGGCCTCAAAGAATTTGGACTGCAAGCTGCCCCGGTAAAGCGGATGGTCATAAATCGCCCAGTAGGTGAGATACGATGCTGCCCAGGCATAGGGCATTTCGTCATGGTCGATCCAGCCGATCCAGATGGTGTGGTGCAGGTCACCACGTGCCAGCCGCTCCTCAATCTTTTCGCGCTGGCGGCCCGTGCCAATGAAAACGAAGCGCACATCGTCGCGGCCAGCAAAGCAGGCAGCAGCCTCCAGCATGGTCGAAAAATCGATGTGGGTGCCAAATGTCCCCACAAACGTGATGAGCCTGGCATCCCCCAGGCCATATTTCTCACGGAACTCACGGTCATCCAGGCCGGTATGAAAACGTCTGAGGTCTACCGCATTGAAGATGACGCGGCGGTTAGTGCCGTCGCCAATTCGCGCACGGATCGACTCCAGGATAGAGGGCAGCAGTGCCACAATACCGGCTGCGCCGCGTTCTGTGCGATTGACGAGGAACTTGAACAGCCGGTACAGGGGATGCGTAGACCGCATGACACCCACCGCTTCAAGATACTCCGGCCAGATGTCAGACACATTGAGCACATACGGCGCACGTTTGAGGCGCGCCAGCAGCGTCCCGGCGAGGCTCGTAAACACCGGCTGCGCTTCGATCAGCACCACTTCCGGGCGCGGCAGGAACAGCCCCCGCAGCAGGGCGGTCAGCATAAACGAAATCTGGCTCATGAGGCGCTGGAGGATTTTTGGGCTGTTATTGGCATAGAGCCAGGCCCGCACCACACGCACACCCTCGCGCATTTCCGTCATCGTATAGCGCCCGCGATACCCATCACTGATTTCGCCCCTGGGGTAATGCGGCATGGCAGTGAGTACTGTAACCGCATGACCGCGTTCGGCCAACTGCTTCGCCAGGCGTGACAACCGCACCGCAGCCGCCCCGGAGTCGGGTTCAAAATATGTGGTTACCAGCAGAATGCGCATAGGGGTCTTGTTATCCTCGTGCAGAGTGGACAGTCGTGTAAAGATCCTTGAACTGGTGTTTGCCCTGAAGCTCCATAAACCGCCTTGTGTACGTTTCTCGCTTCTCGGCGTCAAACTCAATGCGCATGTCGTAGGCATCCTCCCCGTTATCACGGTAATACTTGCGCTTCACCGCCACCGTGTTGAACTGGTATTTGTGATAGAGGTTCTGCGCGGTCGCATTACTCACGCGCACTTCCAGCACAATGTAGGAGGCCTGTAACAGGAGCGCCTTGCGAATCATCGCGGCAAGCATGATCTCGCCAAAATGATGCCCGCGCCAGTCCGGATGGCTGGCAATGGTGCTGATGTGCGCTTCTTCCATCACGCGCCACAGCCCCCCATAACCGACGATGCGCGACTGCATTTTGCGTCCCGTACCGGATACCCGCTGCCACAAACGCTGCAAGCGGCTGGCCGTATTGATTTCTGACGTATAGTCCAGCACCAGCATATGGCTGTAGCTGGACTCGTTGATTTCATAAGCATAGGAACGCGGCGACCACGGTGCCCCGAACGAGGTGCGATCAATGTAGACAACCTGCGGAATATCTGCCAACGTCATGTAACGCAGCGTGAGGTTCATGGAGCAGTATCGCTTTTCACATAAAGCGGGGTGAGGCGTGCTGGCGCGAAAACAGATTTATCTTCTGAAGTATTAAGCACCTCCCAGGCAACCTCCGCCAGATACCCGGCGCGCCGCAGCCGTTGTGCCGCAGGCAGCACCGCGATGGGAACGCCCCGCGCCTGTGCATCCCTGAGCGCCGTAAAGCCATCATCGCCAATCTCTCCCGTGACGCTGGCGGGCCCGTCCACGCTGCCAATCAGCGTATCCCAGTCCATCAACTGCGGCTCGGTGCGCCCCGCCCACTGGCCCTTACGCCATTTGTAGGTCTGCACGATAATGCGCCCGCGCCCGGCCTGTACCACTGCAATGAGGCCGCTGCTCCCCGTTTGGGGGGGAGCGCCAGCCGCCAGCGTATCCAGGGTGGTAACCCCCACCAGGGGCAGCCCCCGAACTGCCGCCATGCCTTTTGCCAGCGAGACACCGATCCGCAGCCCCGTATAGGAGCCTGGCCCGGTTGAAACCGCCAGCGCCGTAAGCCCGCCCATCTCAAGTTCACTTCGGGAGAAGAGTTCCTGAATGGCGGGGGCAAGCTGGACCGTATGGCTGTTGTGCGTTTGCCACGTCAGTTCCGCCAGCAGCGTGTTCCCGTTGTGAAGTGCCAACCCAATGAACCGTGTCGCCGTATCAATTGCCAGTAACATAAAGTTTCTTTCTAAGCATCCGCCTGGAATACCAGTACACGAGTACAGCCCGGCGCAAATAAGTGAACAGCACACCATCGATGTTATGGGGGCACAGCGCGCCGTGACCGCACTGCACATGGTTTCCGCCGCCGTGTACCAGGCCCGCATCGCCGCCCAGCAGGGTCACATGGGCAGAAACAACCCAATGGCGCGTTTATGCACCAAACGTCAGTTGGCGAAACAACCGAATAACCTCGCGGTAACGCGCGTTGTTCCCCTCAAACAGCAGGTTACGCCGCGTCGGTTCCAGAACCCGTAGTTCAATCCAAAGGCGTTCTTTGGGCAGCGCTTCCAGTATACGCTCAGGCCATTCAATAATCACCGGCCCGCGACCACTCATAATGTCATCCCAGCCGATGTTATCGACATCGGCTTCGCTGCTCAGTCGGTAGCAGTCCATATGGTATAAGCGCTGCTTGTCTTTGGCGCGGCTGTGCTCGTGTACCAGGTTAAACGTGGGACTGGTAAGGGGAGATAAAGCCCCCCATCCTCTGCCGATTCCGGCAGAGAGCATGGTTTTGCCCGCGCCCATATCCCCAGAAAGGCAAACAACATCTCCGGCTTGCAGCAGTGTTCCCAGGCGTATTCCATAGCGCTGCGTTTGTTCTGTTGTATGGCTGATGATATCCAGTTCGCCTTCTTTGAGGATCGGCACGTCTTGCCCCCATCTGAAACGTTTGTGCAACGCTAAATTATACAACACGCACACCCATACACAACTGTATCCCGCCAGAAAGGGTGCATTCGGGTTTTGGGGCAATGCCTGCCTGCCCCTGGTTCCGAATGCACCCCATTTCAACCAGACTTTTGCCGCACCCGAAAAATGTGGCATAATCGCGCCAGTTTAGCGTCAGGGAAGGGCCATGCTCCAACAGATCAACAACATGCCTATCGGTCGCCGCTTGAGCCTAATCGTTGTCCTCATAAGCATCGTAACGATTGGAATCGTTTCGTATATTGCCCTGATCAGCACAACCCAGACGCTGCGCAACGAAGCGCTGGAAACCCTGCACAACCAGAGCGATCAGATTGCGAACTCAATTGACAGGCGTATGCAGACGGTGCAGATTATCCTGGATCGCATTCGCAACAATGTGGACTTTGAGGATCGCGTTACCGCAGACGACATGAACGAGGCAATCTCCAGCGTGATGCGCCTGGAGACAAACCTCATCGTGTCGCGCGTCTCGTTTTACATCCCTGGCGAACCCATCATCATCCACAACTTCCCGAACGCAAACACTGGGCGAGACTCGCTGACCCGCCAGATTAACGAAAGCGACTTCGGGGAGAATGCCTGGGTTCGTGAAGTTGTGGACAGCACAGAAACGGGGTGGTATGGGCCAGAAAATTCCCTGTTCACCAGCCAGGTTGAACCCACCATCTCACTCGTTTCGCGCTACAACAACCCCACCACCGGGCAGCGCGGCATTGTGTGGGCAGATATTTCTGCCAGCCAGTTGCGCGCGATACTCCGCCAGACCATCACCCTTGAAGCTTTCCTGTCTGCAGGCAATCCCGGTTACAGCTTCCTGACCGGGCGCGATGACCGCGTGACAGCCATTTACAACACCCGGCTGGATGATGCCACGCTGCTGGACATTTTCGCTCGCATTCAGTTCAATCAGATCACACCGCTGGAAGACGTGCTGTTCGCCACCGAGAACGGCGCGTTTGCCATCAACAGCCCACTGCCAGAAGCAGGCTGGCAGCTTACCACTGTGCTTCCCTATTCTGCGCTGCCGGTGCTGCCCACCGAAACGGTACTGCAGGTTGTTCTCTTCACGGCGCTGGGTCTGCTGGCCATGATCTGGGCGGTGAACCGCTATACCCTGCTGGCAGTGGGCAGCCCCTTGCAGGAACTCAGCAGCAGCGCCCAGAAGATCGGCGCGGGCGAAATGAGCCGCAAATTGAGCTATCAGGAACAGCGAGACGAAATCGGCCGCGTGGCGCGGGCGCTGGAAGACATGCGCCGCAATTTGCAGCTCTCTTACGATACGCTGGAACACCGGGTGATTCAGCGCACGCAGGAATTGGACATTGCGCGGCAGCAGGCACAACAGACCGCCGAAGAACTGCGCGCGGTTTACGACGAATCCCTGGTGGTCGTGAATAACTTCCAACTGCAAACGATCCTTCAGTTGTTTACGCAGCGCATTCTTACGCTGCTCCATGCCGATTACTGCGGCATCTGGCTGCTGCGCTCTAACGGCGAAGAGCTGCGGCTGGTTGCGCATACGTGGGCAGATGACAGCATCACCAACCGCACTGCCAAGCTAGGGGAAGGGCTCGTGGGGCTTGTCGCCCAAACCATGCAGGGCCTGATTGTGGATGATTATCTCTCGTGGCCGAACAGGTTGAATTACAGCAACCTGTCGCTGCTGGCGCGTGCCATGTGTGTCCCCATGCTGTCTGGAGGCCAGGCGGTGGGCGCGGCGATCGTCGGGCGGGCCACAGATAAACCCCAGTTCCGTGAAACCGATATGCGCCTGCTGACGTTGTTTGCAAATATGGTATCGCCCGCCGTAAAAAACGCGCAGCTGTTCGTCCAGCTAGACGAAGCGCGCCGCATCGCCGACCAGGCCAACGAAGTCAAAACGCGCTTCCTTGCCAGTGTGACCCATGAGCTGCGCACCCCCCTAAACCTCATCATCAACAATATGGACTTCATGCGCATCGGCGCATTCGGTGATGTCACCGAGGAACAGGCAGGCCGCCTCGACCAAACCATTCGCAGTGCCGAGCATCTGCTCTACCTGATCAACGACTTGCTGGATGTCAGCAAGATTGAAGCTGGCGAAATGCAGCTCTTTATCCAACCGACTGATCTTAAGCCCGTCATCGAAGACGCCCTGGACTCGTCCCTGATGCTGCTGGAGAAACTGGGTAAGTCGGCAGCGGTTTCGTTTATGGTCAATACACCTGATGACCTGCCGCTGGTGCCGATGGATGCCCGGCGCATCCGCCAGGTGCTCTACAATCTGCTGAGCAACGCCATCAAGTTCACAATGGAAGGGTCGGTGGTGCTCACAGTCACCGTCCAGGAAGATGCAGTTCACTTCGCCGTAAAGGATACCGGTATCGGTATTCCAGAGCACGAACAAGGCCGCCTGTTCGCGGCGTTCGAGCGCACCGAACGCGCCAAACAGCTTGCCATCGAAGGAACAGGCCTTGGCCTGCCCATCTCGCGGCATCTGGTGGAGCAGCATGGGGGCGAAATGACCGTAGTTTCAAACGCGGGTGAAGGCAGCACGTTCAGTTTTACACTGCCGCTCACACCGCTTAATGTCGAGCGCAAATCCAACACGCAGATCATGCAGGCCATTACGCCGCAGCAGGAAAATCCTTAACCTCACACGGCGGGTTGAACGGTTAGAATCAGTCACAAGCGATACAGGGGGTATGGTCTATGAGTTCAGAATTCGCGAACGTTCATGCACTGGTCATTGAAGACGACGCGGGCGCGATGGCGATCACCGGCGTCATGATGCGCTACCTGGGGATTAAAGCCTATATTAACGCCACGGGGCAGGGTGTGGTGGAGATGGCACACGCCATGAAGCCGATGCCGAACATCATCTTCCTGGACATCAATCTGCCGCGCACCACCGGCTACGAAGTTCTTAAGCAGATCCGGGCAGACGAAAAGCTTAAGAACACAACCGTCGTAGCGGTCACTGCACAGGATGCAGACACAGAGATTCCAAAGTGTAAGGAAGCTGGTTTTAACGGATACATCGGTAAACCGTTGAACCGCTCGCGCTTCCCGCGCCAGCTTCGCCGCATCCTCAATGGTGAAGAAGTGTGGGAAACCTACTGATTACCCTCTCACGCCGGGACAAAGCTCCCGGCGTGTTGTCTTCTGCTCTCTAACCGGCGTTCATAACATTCTGAGGGCGTGCTGCTTCACTGGTGTCGGCTTAAACGCCGCTGGTGCCGGTCATAACGAAAAGCAGACATATGATTGTCAATCCCCGTCAGAACGGTTGGGAAGTCATCTTTCAGCGCAGCCATGCGATGCTGGCCGCGCAGCTCGCCTATTATCATCCGCCCCAGGCGCGCAACTGGTTCAGTACCCTCGCGGCGGTGCTCCAGCACGACGATGAAGAACGCCACTGGGAAGGTACCGCCCACCTCACGGAGGCCGGTACTCCCCTGGATTTCACATTGTCTGTTGCAGGGCTGAACCTGGATCAGCTTAACGAAAAACTGCGCGCGGTGGCGCAGCAGGATCGCTGGGCCGGACTGCTTATTGCGCGGCACATGAGCGCGCTTTACGAAGAATTTCGCGGCGAAAACAAAGCGCTGGGCACTTTCCTGGACGAACTACGCAAACAGCAGGCAACGTGGTACAGGACACTCGACGTGACGCAGGCCGACGTGGAAGCAGCATACGCGGTCTTCCGCTGGGCCGACCAGCTCTCGCTGATTCTGTGCAAGCGCCAGGTGCCAGACGGCGGGCGCGCCCTGGATGTTCAGTGTGATGCTGGCGGCACATTGCATCGCGTTTCAGAGGCAGAGCACCAAACGCTGCGCCTTGACCCCTGGGTTTACCATACCGAACCGTTTACGGTGCAGGTTGAAGCGCGCATCCTGACCGCTGTCACATTTAAGGATGAAAAATCACTGCTGGCGGCACTTGAAACCGCCGAGGTAGAAACATTGTCCTGGACTTTCGTCCCCTGACCGTTGCCACCCCTCATGGGGTAAGATAGGGGCATTGGTACGAAGTGCAGCAAGGACTCAGATCATGCTGAAAATCAAGCTGTGTATCTGCATTTTACTGCTGGCCCTGGTCGGCATTCTATGGGCACAGGAAAGCGAAATTGAGGCTCTGCCCGTAGCCATAGAGGCCGAAGACGGAATCACGCTGCGGGGAGGCTATTTTGCGGTTTCGGAAAGTGATGGCCCTGCAGTGCTGCTGCTGCACCAACTCTACACCACACGTGCAAGCTGGAACACGATCATCAATCCGCTTTTGGCGGCAGGCTACAAAGTGCTGGCCGTTGACCTGCGCGGCTATGGCCAGACGCGCGGTCGCATCAACTGGACCCAGGCGCAGGACGATGTGCGTGTGTGGACAGACTGGCTGGGCGCGCAGCCCGGCGTCAACAGCGTCACACTCATGGGATCCAGTATGGGGTCGAGCCTTGCGCTAACCGGCTGCGCGCTTACCGAAAGCTGCGACGGCGTCGTGGCCCTTTCACCCGGACTTAACTACTTCCAGGTATGGACAGGGGAGGCTGTGCAGGCGGGAAAACCGATCCTGATCGTTTATGCAGACCATGACCCCTATCCGGCGCGCGATGTGCCAGAGATGCAGACCCTGGGCGGCGATTCGGTGACTGTACAGGTTTACGAGGGACGCGAACACGGCATAGACTTATTCCGGTCGCACGAAGACCTGCTGCCACTTGTGATCGCATGGATGAGCGACCACTAAACGCCCTTAGCAAAGACAAAGACCTGGAGCACGAAGGCGAGGCGCAGTGGCGCGCCCCAGGTCGCTGCGACCTCAGCGGGTACGCATCAGCGAAAAATCAGCGCTCGCGTTCATAGTAGCGCCCACCGCCGCTGTTCTGGTTGCCACCTGCTGGCAGGCTGTTCAGCACATTTTCGTTGGTGTCGTGCACGCGGAAGTAATTGATCAACTGTTCGGTAGCAGTCACCTGACCGTTGTCGTTTTCTTCTGCAAGGTGGCTCCACATACGGCGCAGGGTATACACACGCTGCAGCACATCTGGGCCAAGCAGC
>CAZQIJ010000047.1:0-16118 GCA_964592955.1 uncultured Anaerolineaceae bacterium | reverse complement strand
CTGCGTCATCATGCCTGTGCCAAACAGTGTTACATCTGAACCAGGACGGACGATTACGCCCTTACCCCACTGGAAAGTGTGATCCGGGCCGAAGATGTCTGGCAGGGTGTAACGGGTCACGCGGAAGTAAACCGGGCCATCGATCTCGATGGCGGCGCGCATGATGGCAACCAGGTCTGCGTTGTCGCCAGGGTCTGCAACGCGCATATTGGGCAGCGCGCGCATGACGGCGATATCTTCGATACAGTTATGGGAGGCACCGGCGCGGCTGGTGGGCAGCCCTACGTAGGAGCCTGGAATCTTGACATTCAGACGGGGATACGCAATCGAGATTGCCACCTGGTCCAGCGCGCGCCGGGTTGCGAAGACGGCGAATGTGCTGGGAAAAGGAATGAAGCCAGTGAGTGCCAGGCCAGCAGCAACCCCAAAAAGGTTCTGCTCTGCGATACCGATCTGGTAGAAGCGGTCCGGGTATGCTTTCTTGAAATAGCCTGCCTTCGATGAGGTGTGCAGGTCAGCATCCAGGACCACCATGTTGGGGTATTCTTTGCCAAGCTGAACAAGCGCGTTGCCGAAAGCCTCACGCATTTCCGGCGTGTCTGTTTTCCCGTTGGAACTTCCTTTATTCGCCTCCATAGAACGCCTCCTTTTCTGCATGCTGCGCCATGCGGGTGTAGCCCTGCTCAGGGTAGCCATAACGGCGCGCCAGTTCCCGCAGGAAACGGTCGGCGGTGATGGCATCTGGGGCATGGGTATGCCATTTGTAGTTGAATTCGGCATCTTCCACACCTTTGCCTTTAACGGTGTGCGCAATCACCACGATTGGCTTGCCGCGCGGCACCACCCAGCGCGCCTGGTGAAGCGTGTGGTTCAGCGCGATGAGGTCATGCCCATCCACTTCGAGGACATCCCAACCGAAGGCCCGCCATTTGTCTGCAAAGGGTTCTATGCTCATCAGGTCCCATGTGAACCCCTTGGCCATAACCTTGTTGTAATCCACAATCGCGATCAGCGTGTCCAGGTGATAATGTGCCGCCGCCATCGCGGCCTCCCACACATTCCCCTCATTGCATTCGCCATCGCCCAGGATGCAGTACACCCGCCCGCTGGCCTGTTCACGCCGCCGCAGCCCTAAGGCGATCCCCAGGGACACCGATAATCCCATCCCCAATGGCCCGCCAGAGGCTTCGAGACCGGGTGTGCGCGTCATGTCGGTATGACCCTCCAGCCCGTCCAGTTCACAGTACTTGTAAATTTCGTCCAGGGGGTAAAACCCTTTGAGGGCCAACGCCGCATATAAAGCCGGCGAACCATGCGCTTTTGAAAGTACCAGCCTGTCGCGCCCTTCCCAGTAGGGATCTGACGGTTTGACGCGAAGGTGTTGGAAATAGAGCGAGGCCAGAATTTCTGCCATCGAAAACGCGCCACCGATGTGACCCCACATGCCATACGCAATCATTTCGACGCTCAAGCGTCGAATCTGATACGCCATGTCTGCCAATTCCTGTAGTTTTTCTGCACTTAGGTGCATGGGCTTACCCCCATCCTCGAACACCAACGCACTGTGTATTGCAAACAAGCACTCTTTGTTTTTCTCAGTGTATGTCTGGGTATTCAAAAAGTCAAGTTTTTGTATACCCATTGCCTGTGAATTGTTTCATGCTATACTCGTCCTTGTTGACGGATTTATCTCAAAGTTTAAGAAGGCTCAGGGGATGTCGGAAAATCAGGTGACTTATCAGCAGCAGGCCTACGACTACGTAAAGAAACATATCTTTGAGCTCAAATACAAACCGGGCGAGTTTGTGGCAGATACCCAGATTGCAGAGAATCTCGGAATCAGCCGCACCCCTGTACGGGAAGCCCTGTACCGGTTGGAAAGCGAAGGGCTGCTGGTAAGCGTGGCCCGGCGCGGCTGGCGTGTGTATTCATTGTCCCTGGAGGATATCCAGGATATTTTCGACATCAAAGTCGCCATCGAGGGTATGGTTGCTGCGAAGGCAGCGGCCTGCACCGATGAAGTGCTCCGGCAGCAGTTGATGGCGACAGTGGAACAGATGAAGGCCGCTGTGGCAGTGGATGATTCCAAGGCGTGGCTGGAGGCCGATTTCGCGCTGCATGGTGTGCTGTTTGAGATGGTGCGAAACCGGCGCGCGGAACGTATCGTGGCGAACCTGAATGACCAGTGGCACCGCCTGAGGATCGGCTTCGCAGCGATGGAAGGAAGAATTCGCCGGTCTACGGACGAGCACGAAACGTTCGTCCTGGCCATTCTGGACCACGACCCGGACCGCGCAGCCGAAGCCATGCGCAACCATCTGAATCAGGTACGCACCGAACTCGTGCGGCTGCTTGTGAACATGATCCTCCCCTTTGTGGAAGAGGGTGTGTAGGACGCCGGTGCACCACACAGACCGGCGATGCACTCTAGCATCCTGAGGATCAAACTGCGAAATCGGCGGTTTCGTCCGGGCAGGCACAGAGTGCGGCACGCCGTACCCAGCTACCTGTGAATTTCCGCCGATGCATGGTAATGACCTGTCCGTTCGTAACTACCCGGATCCTGTCTTGCATGTTCACAGATCGTTTACATCGGGGTAATGCATCGCTTGCAAATGCGCGCTACGCTTGTGTGTATTCAAGAAAGGATGTGCCGATGCGAACCCCTTTTTCTCTGCTCGTTCTCCTGGCCATATGCGCCGCTGTGTTTACCAGGGTTGACAGCGCGACTGCCCAATCTACCCCACCGGACGCCAGCCAAACCGCACCGATACAGTACGAAGAACGCACGCTGGTTCACAATGGGCGCGAACGCCACTATCTGCTCTATGCCCCGCCACAGGCCAGCAGCGGCGATCCCGTACCGCTGGTGTTTATGCTGCACGGCGGCGGTGGCAGGCCAGAGATTTATGAAGAAGTCACGCGGTTCGGCGAACTCGCGCGGACTGAAGGCTTCGTGCTGGTCTACCCGGCGGGCAGTGGGCGGCTCGGCAGCGAACGTCTGCTTACCTGGAACGCTGGCCACTGCTGCGGCTTCGCGATGGAGCGTGGCATCGACGATGTGGGTTTCTTCCGCCAGATGGTCAGCGCAGTGACGGCGGAGTTTAACATCGACCCCAACCGCATTTACACTGCCGGGCATTCCAACGGCGGCATCATGTCTTACTGGCTGGCGGCAGAAATGTCTGACGTGTTCGCGGCAGTGGGCATCGTCGCCGGGACAATTGGCGGTTACCCCACACCCGAAAGCCCCGACCTGATCATGATCCCTCAGCCTGCACAGCCCGTCTCGGTGATCCACATTCATGGTATGGAAGATGACAATCTGCGCTATGAAGGTGGCGTTAACGATGACGAGACACGCTCGCACCGGAACGATCTTTCCGTGGCAGAGTCGATCAGTTTCTGGGTCAGTGCAAATCGCTGCGGCGCGGCGGAAACCACCACGCGCGACGAGGGCATGGTCATTGTAGAGATGTACACCTGTCCGAAAGCCGTCGGCGTCACACTCATTTCGATTGTCGATGGCGGGCATTCGTGGCCCAGCGGCAACGCGCCACGCCGCACCAGTGACTCGCCGAGCCAGCGCGTCAACGCGACCGAAGAAATCTGGGCCTTCTTTGAGGCGCACCCCAAAGAAACGCCCCCAAAAGCGGATGCGTCCGGCGGTTAGGTTCTGTTGACATTCCTGGCTGCCAGGGGCACTGAAACAGGCACAAACGTCAACAGACCCTAGCGCCTTAACGCTTTACCGCGCCGGACACATCGGCTCGTCTGCACATCACCCTCCGCTTATTCCGGCGCGCACGCCGTCAGCAGCGTGTTCAGACCGCTGTCAGGCGTCATCGCCTGCTGCAAATTTGCATCATGAATGTACCAGTTGGGATCGGGCGCGGTCTCGTTCCCAACCGGGACATGCGCGCGTTTGGTGACGAAACAGCCAACGAAGCGCTGCAGATTGCCCGTCTTCTGCGTCACATCCAGCAGAACGGGCACCCGGGCGTAGCGCGTGCCTGCCGCGGCTTCGCGCAGGCTCGCCAGCCGCACAAACACTTTGATTTCGTCAACCTCCGCAAATCCGGCGGCGAAGTCTTCCAGCGTCTGCCCGTTGGGGGGCGTGCTCCAGTAGCCATAGGCGCGCGCATACGCGCCGTCCTGAATCGCGTTGTAGTATGCAGAGATCAGGAATTCCGGCGTTAGCTGGCTTTCTGCGAAACCAGGACCGGGTTGGCACACCTGATTAGTGAGGTCAAGGCTGGTGATCGAAACGCTGTCGATATTGGCGCGGTACAGATACCAGGCAGGATCGGGCGCGGAGGCGTTCTCTCTGGCAACCCTCGACTGCCGCGCGGTGAAACCGGCGATGTAATGCGGCGGTGTCCCTTCGTCGTCAGACTCGACGAACAACATCGCGCGGATTGATGCATACAGGCTTCCCGCCGCGCCCTCCACGATGACCGGCAGACCGGCGACGACTTCGACCCGTTCAATATGGGCGAAGTCCGCCTCAAACTGCGCCAGCGTCTGACTGTCCGGGGCAAGCTCCCAGTAACCATACGCGCGGGCGTAATCTCTCTGGTTGATGGCGTTGTAGTAGGAGGTGAGCAGCGCAACAGGATCGAGTTGGTTGTCATGGTTGTCATGGTTGTCATAAGGAACGATGTCCTCGCTCTGCGCGGCAGCATGCGCAGTGACGAGCCCGAACAGCACGGCCAACGAGAGAAAACGAAGCATGGATTTGAGCATTGCAAGTCCCTTTCCATTTCATACAGAACGCAGGGTACGCCTGACGAAAAACCGAAACCGACTTGAGCCAGCCTGGTGAAAGTCGCATTCCCTCAACCAGTGCGAGATGATGCGTCAGCAGATTCTGAACAATTCTGCCCTTGTGGCGGGTGGCATGGCCGGACCGCCTCAGGGGCGGGCATGCGCTGCACCATGCGCTTGCCTCAGGTACATCGGTGATCGCGTGGTGACGAAACACGTTCCCACAGCCTCGCCTCAGGGTGTGAAAATGGCATGGCGTTTCGGTAACCTTTCATCTCACGGATTATACTTGCCACGAACAGCATTGACCAGGATGCTGATCAGTTTCAGATTTCCCCGCATTCCCTTGATCTTCGTCGGCGTTTTTCCGGTAGGGGGATACTGGCGCGTGACCGGGGTTTCCTTCACCCTGAAACCTAGCTGCGGGGCGCGCACAGACATATACGCCAGCAGTTCATAAGTCTCAAACACATCGCGAAAGGGCTGCACACGTGGGTCCAGCAGCAAACGGCGGCTGTACGCGCGGTAGCCGTTGGTTGTATCGGTGTAGGGGAAACGCGCGCCAAAGCTGATCAGCGGAGCGTGGATCACCTTGATGGCCAGAAAACGCGACAGCGGCGTATTGATCGCTTTGCCGCCGGGAACGAAGCGCGAACCCTGCACAAGATCCCACCCATCCCGCAGCGCCTGAACAAACGCCAGGATTGCATCGACGTTGTCCTTATCGTTGCCGTCGATGGTGACAATGCCTTCATACCCCTGCCGCAGCGCGTAGGCATAGCCCATGCGCAGTTGCGCGCTTAGTTTGCCCGCCCCGGTTTTGACCAGCAGCGTGCGCACGCCGTGTGATCGCAGAAAATCGTGTTCGGTTGAGCCGTCACTGCTGCCGCCATCCAGGATCACGATATCGGCGGCAGCCGCGATACCGTGCTGCACCATCGCGCCCAGCTCGCGCCGGATGCGCTCCCCTTCGTTGATGATGGGAATACACACGCAGTAATCGGTGCTGCGCGGGGCGAATTCATGCAGATCAAAGGCCGGGATCTGCCATTGTGCATCGTTCAGGGTTTCTGTCATGCATAGATCTCCAGTGCATAGTCCAGTGCCGTCCTGACTGCAAGCAGATCGGGCGATTTCCAGCCACTGCGCATTTCAATGGCCACCCAGCCCCGATAACCGATCCTGCGCAGGGCGGCAGCCATGCGGGGATGATCGACAATGCCCTCACCAACAACCCCAAGCTGCGGTTCACTGATGTGAAAATGCGCCAGGTAGCCAGCAGCGCTTTCGATGGCGGTTTCGATGTCCTCACCGTTCATCGTCATGATTGCGGCATCCAGGTGAAGGCGGAAATGGGGGTGATTCACCTGCCTGACCAGTGCCAGCGCGGGGGCTGTGCTGCGAATGAAATCACACCCATACGCTGCCGGATTCGGTTCGATGCACAGCGTCACATTCTCATGTTCAGCGGTCTGCGCCAGGGCAGCGAAGAACTCAGCAGCGATGGCTGTCGCCTCTGCATCAGGCATTGCGCCCTTAAGCCGATTTTTGGGGGAACCAAACACGAGCGGGCCCGCGCCAAGCTGACCCGCCAGCCTGAGTACTGCGCGCATATACTCGGTCATTTCAGCGCGGACTTCCGGCGACCCGAACAGCATCAAGTCCGGGCGACCGTAAATCAACGACTGCATCCCAATGATTTCGACGCCATAACCTGACCAGAAGGCACGATAATCACGGAGTGCCTGAGGGCTGGCGTCGGCAGGGGATGGCCAGAATTTGGTGTAGGCTACATCGACGCCGCTGATCCCTTTTTGTTGGAGCAGCGCCGCGACCGCTGTCTCTTCTTCGTTCTTCCACGCGATGCTGGAAATGGAGACGTTCATCAGGCGGGTTTCTCCGCTTGTGCAAACGTGCGAATTTGCGCGTAAATTTCGTCGGCGCTGGCGATATACTTCCCGGATTTGCCCCACAATCCCGCGTGAATCGTCTGCATGTCATAGCTGACGGGCGGGTTCGCGGTCTGGTGTGTATATTCTGTGTCGAACGCATGACGGGCAACATCCCCGGCGCGCACCGGTTCGGTGGCAAAGTGGATCAGGCGCACAGGCGGATCGGCATGTAAAACAATTTGCAGATCGTGCCACAAATTCGCCATGTTGTAAAACTGGAATACGCTGTCGGCGTGCGTCCACTCTGACTCGCCACGGTGAATCATGTCATACAGAAAATTCTTCTTCAACCCCGCGCCGAACAACCCCGGAAGACGCACGACATAAACATCCTCAAAATGGGCATTGGCGAACTGCTCCAGCTCGTAACGATGACGGCCATAGGCGTCCAACTGCTCTGGGGTGACCGGTGTATCCTCATACACAGCCGGCGGCATCCTGAACACATCAACAGTTGAAATGAGCACGAACCGACCCGCTGCTACATGCCTGAGGTGCTCTATCAAGCCAAGCAGGTTAGCGCGGTCGGCTTCCGGATCCTGGTTGGCTTTCCATTTTGCGGCGGGCGCAGCCGCGCAGACGATCATGTCATAGCGGTGACCGCGAATATCGGCGATGTTGCCTGAGTTATAGAGCGCATCAAATGATGTCTGCGCGCGCAGGGTCGTTCCCACAAATCCCGTGTAACCAAGAAGTGCAAGAGCCATAACGTTATCCTTCACGACTGCACGATATTCAGTTTTTCCTGTTCAATGGTGCGGCTGTAACTGCTTACCGTGCTGTGATCCTCATACTCAACGAAGTAAAGCGGCTCGTCCTTCGCTTCTTCCAGCAGCCGCCCAATGTATTCCGCCAGAATGGCAAGGATGATGAACAGCATCAGGAACATCGTTGTGGTTGTAAGCGAGGTCGTCAGCCAGCCTTCGGCCAGACGCCCCTCGCGCACAATCGTCACGACGACGATATAGGCGATGTAAAGAAGGTTGAGCAGGCTGGCGATCAGGCCGAGCAGCGACGCGAAGCGCAGCGGCGCGATCGAATTGTTGACGACTAAGCCTACGACCGACTTCACTTTTTCAACGCGCCGAACGCGGCTGATATGCGCCTCCTGGTGGGAGACGATGTATGCCTGGCGATAACCCACCACCGAACCGAAATGTTTCAGGTGACGGCGGCGGTTCCGAATTTGGGTCAGCGCATTCACCACTCTGCGGCTGAACAGACGGGTGAAGCCATCTTCAAGTACAACCTCATAGCCCAGCATTCGGCTGGCGATACGGTACAGAATTTGCCCCGACCAGCGATCAAGCGGCGGATACAAACGGGACAAATCGCGGCGCACCACGACAATGTCGTTACCCTCCTCGGCTTTCTCAATCAGCAGGGGGATGAGGCCCAAATCTGTTTCGAGGTCAATCAGAATCACGTAATCGCCAATGGCTGTATCCAAGGCGGCAGTGACCGCAGTATCCAGGTTGTAGATGCGCGACAGCCGCAGCAGTCGCACATTGGGCGTCTCCCTCAGTTTCGACGCAACAACCCGGTCGGTGCCGTCACCAGAGGCATTATCCAGGATGAGGATCTCATAGTACTGGAAAAGCCCAGCGATGACGTTTGTGAGTTTGTCGAGAAGCGGGGCGATGCGCTGGTGTTCATTACGCACAACCAGGCAAACCGAGACCAGATTGTCAGTGCTCACCATACTCTGACTCCTGATTGGTTTCGTCGAGAACACCAGAAAATTGCCGAAGATATTTCAGCACGTCGTAGATGTTATCAATCTTACCACCCATAATCAGGTACAGATGCTTAAGACCATAGTGCTCGCGGCACAAAATCGGGCGTCCGTCATCCGTTTCGTTCTTCAGCAGCACTGTTTTTATTTCGTAGAGCGACCGATGATAGCGCGCTTTGCGCAACGCTGGCAGATACCGCTGCGCGTCGTGGAGCATGTATGGTGCGTTGGTGCGAAGGTTCAGGCCAGCGATATAGTCATATGGGTTGCGGTAGCCATCAACCAGATCTGCCCACGACTCGTGGGGGGTATAGCGAACGTGGCTCAGGCTGTGCAGCCCTTCCGCAGGAAACGGCATCGTCGAAAAAAACGGCCCATCCATAACAGTGATGCCCAGTTCACGAAGTTCAGGTGGTGGTTCGATGAGCGCCAGTTCCGTGACTTCGTGCTTCATCGGCAGCAGGGGCAAATCAGAATTCCTGAGCACGGTGTTGAGTTGTGCGTAGGTGCAGTTGAACACCGCTTGCGCATGAAGGCGCTCTCCGTTTGCCAGCGTGACGGCGAGCAGATCGCCGTCTGCCTGTTCGATGTGATGCGCCGCTGCCCGGTACCGTACCGGCACCGCAAGCCGGTTCAGCTTGTCGCGCATCACGTCGCGCAGCACCGCCGCGTTAAAGGCAAACTCGCGCACGGTGAACACCTCTTCGATCAGGTCAGCGTTGAACAGGCGTTTGACCGGGGCAGAGGCAGGGTGGATCGGTGCGCCGATGTTCTGGCAGAACTGCCTGAACTGGTACGCACTCACCTTAGACCCGCGGCGCGCAATGGCGTAGATCTTCTCGAAGCTGTTATCCACACACTCGCGGAAATCGAGAATGAAGCGGGGGAAATTCACCAGCGAGCGCCAGGCGGTAATAAAGCTGCGCGGGTAATGATAGCCATTGTGGATGCGCGCCTGGTTGACGTAGCTGGCACGCTGCATCAGGTCGGTTCCTTCCTCAAGGATTAATACCTTTTGCCCGTGCTGGCGCAGAAATACGGCAAGCGCACAGCCGTAGAATCCGCCACCGATGACCACAGCGTTCTCAATGGGTGTGTTGGCGTGTATTGATGATGGCATGTTTTGCCTGTGTTTACCCTTTTCGCTTGCAACGGTGCCTACAGCGGCGGTTGGCAGCATCAGGTGCTGAAGGCTCTCATCGCTGTGCGTTATGCAGGTGAAGGATCATGCGCGATAAAGCATCGCGAGAGACGTTCTGGGTGGTCTGACACACACAAGGCCGCGCTCCAACCCGGAATGCGCGGGATCTTCGCAGCCGTTACTCGGTATGCGGCACCTGAAAGATCGTAAAGCGCGTGCCACAGTAGCTAACAGACCTGACTCTATTATAACCGTACTGTGCCTGTAATGTGCTGCCAGTATCTGCATCGTCTGCAATCAGTACGGTGCCAACCCCACCCGACCGCAGTTGCTGATCAATCTCAGCGACCGTAAGTTTCTCAGAATCAAGATACCCTACCGCACGCACGCGTGTGAAGTAGGCGATATCCATGCTCACTCTGTAGGACCCGCCCACATTCGCAATCGGGGCGGTCAGATCCTGTGCAAAGAGCGCAGAATCGCGCAGGCTGCATGCGTTTGGCTGTTCACCGTTCTGGAGAGTCGCAATAACCACAGTGATGATATCCGCAGCCGGGACAAAGGTCGAAGCGCCGATCAGGAGCACGATGCTCAGCCGCAGCAGGGCAGCCATGTTACGCGAAAGTGTTTCCTGGATATACTTCAGCGTAAGCAGCGCTGCAATGATGATAAGTGTATAGGGAACAGTGAAGTACCTTACACCGCCGCTGGAAAGCGTTAGCATGTAACCACCGATGTACAGCGCGGCCGTGAGGAGCAGAAAGGCACCGGGATACCGGTATTGCTTCTGCCTGCCGATCAGGAGCCCCGTGCTGATTAGCCCCAGAACAGCCATACCAGAGTGCAGCTTAATGAAGTACCCGATGTTGTCGCTGATGAGTGTGATCTGGTGGCGAAAATTCTCCGCGCTGGAAAAAGGGCTCCAGTCATAGTCTGGCTGCAGCTCTGGCAGATGATCCTCCCAGGGAAAGAGGACATCCACAGGGCGCGGGCACAACATCCTGCCTTCAGCTAAACATGTGATGGATTGTTCCCTGGCCGCCCCAACCGCGACCAGCCCCCGTGTGTGCAGCGCGCTGGTGGAAAATGTGAGCCGTTCGTAACGATGACTCAACAGCACAATCCAGGGCGTAAACACGACCACAAGGGTGAGGGCGAAACCGGGCAGAAAGCGCAGAACCGTCTTCATCGACCGCTTCTGAACCCACAACCACCCACAGTAAATCACCAGATGGGCAGCGATGAAGGTCAGATTGTAGGACCGCGCCAGATAAGCAAAACCGGCCACACTACCAGCCGCCAGGCCGTAACGTACAGGCTGAGACTGCGCGCTGGGATGCATGATAAGGCACAGGTATGCAAAGGCAAACGCTGCGCCGATGATGTCGGCTGTAACTGGCGTTAGGCTGGAAAGCAAAATGGCCGCAAATCCGGCAGTCACAAGCTGTGAGCGGTGGCGGAGGCCGAACTGACGGGCAAGGACTGCGGCCAGTACCGTGAAGAGTGCACCAAAGCACACGATGACATAGCGTATTGCGAGTTCCGGGGCAATGCCGACGGCTGCTACCACGAACGCGGTGATCCACGAAATCAGCGGTGACCAGTAGCCCCGTACCACCACGTTACCAGCCGCATACTGCCGGGCAATTTCAAGGTAACTGAGTGCGTCGGTGTTAAAGTCTAACCTCCGAACGTGTGCCTGCCAGATCCCGTAAACCAGGAACGCGCCAACGATGAATAGCATTCCAGGCACAAAGAAGCGGTTGTTTTCCCCGGTCTGCTGGCTTGTGGGACCGGGCCGGCTTGTGGAGGCCAATGCGCTTGCATGAGCAGGTTCAGGTTGAGACACAGCATGAATCATCAGCATCGCACGGGCCGCACGGGTGCCCGCGAGGGCAGTAACGCCACCCGGTTTGCTCACAAAGAAAGACAGGACAAAACTGGCAGCGGCCAACAGCCCAGGCAGATAACCGTGATGGTTGACAAAGGTCGGTTCCAAAAATAGTCCCCCCAACAGAAATGGGTATCATCTGTTTTGTTTTATCCATGAGTCGTATCCTATGTCTGGATTCCCGGCAGCGCACTTACCAGACGGTCCCCAGATCCGAACAGCCACAGGGTTGGCGGCTGACCAAACACGCTCAGCTCGCTGTGATACAGCAGGCGCAGGCTGCGGAACGTCAGCGCGAAAAATGCAGCCATGATCGATCTTTCTGTACTGATCTTAGAGGCGAAACACGCGCGCAAAGATGCCCGATAGCTCACCGGGTTCGCAAATCCTACCATCGGGAATGTAATGCATCACTGCGCGTGCGACAAGTGACAACCACAGTGCCAGGCGATCCTACCCAACACACAGGGCTAAGCACGCGATGAGACCCAGCCCGCAGCACCAGGTCTTTCATCCTGGACTCTGGCTTTTCCCGGCTTCACGCGGGCATCTCTGCTTAGGTCATCCGCGATCCAGGCTGAGGGAGGTTCGCCCCACTGGGTGCGAAGATTGGGATGCGACCACGCACCGGACAGCACACAGGGCGTCCCGAAAAACACGAAACACGCCCGAAAATCCGAATGCCACCTGCCCCAGAACCCTGACAATACTGCCCTGCTGTGTTTTGCGCTATCATGAGGGACAGTCCGTTTCGATGGTAATCAGGGTCAGGCATCCGCAGTATGGATCTTCAGACGGCACTCAGCTACATCCCGTTTGACCGGCGCGCTGCGTTGGCGGCGGGGGCGGAGCTTCCCGAAATCGCACACGGCGCGGCGTTATTTGCCGATATCGCCGGTTCCACGCGGCTGACGGAGATGCTGGTTCAGGCGTATGGCGCGCGGCGCGGCGCTGAAGAACTGCCGCGCTACCTGGATGCAGTGTACGACGCACTGATCTCGCAGGTGAGCCGCTGGCGCGGTAGTGTGGTGAATTTTAGCGGTGACGGGCTGATGTGCTGGTTCGATGGCGAACCGCATGACGCGGCGCGGCGGGCTGTGGCATGTGGCGCGGCGATGCAGGCCAGCATGCGGTCATTGCCCAGAATTGAACTTCCCCGCTTTGATCCTATTTACATGGCGGTGAAAGTGACCATTGCCAGCGGCACCGTGCGGCGTGTGCTGGTCGGTGATCCCGCTATCCAGATTATGGACGTGCTGGCGGGCGAAACCATCACACATCTGATGCAGGCCGCGCGGCTGACTTTGCGGCGAGAGATCATCGCGCATGTCTCTACCCTGCGCATTCTGGGGAGCGTGGTCGATTTGCTGGAGATGCGCCAGGAGTGTGCGCGCATCAGTGGTCTGCGCGAAGACGCCGTTACAGCGCCCTGGCCAACCCCTGCTCATCTGCCCGCAGCGCACACGGTGCGCCCCTGGCTGCTGCCCGAAGTCTATCACCGGCTCGAAGTGGGATTAGGGGAATTCATCACCGAACTGCGGCCAGCGGTGGCGCTCTTTGCGCGTTTCAGCGGCATCGATTTCGATCACGATGAGCAGGCCGGGATCAAGCTGAATACCTATATGGTGGATGTCCAACACATCCTGCAGCGCTACCAGGGAACGCTGATCCAACTGACGGTTGGCGAAAAAGGCAGCTTCTTTTATGCGGTCTTCGGCGCGCCGCTGGCTTATGAAGACGAAGCGCAGCGGGCGGTGTCCGCAGCCCTTGAGCTGCGTGTACCGCGTTTCGACTTTATTGAGGCGGTGCAGATCGGCATCAGCCAGGGGGTTATGCGCGTGGGGTCATATGGGGGCGCGGGTGCGCGTACCTATGGCGTGCTGGGCGATGACGTTAACCTGGCGGCGCGTTTGATGGAGCACGCAGGCACGTCCGAAATCATTGCAAGTGAACGTGTGTCGCAGAGCGCAGGCCGCAGCTTCGCGTGGCAGGCGCTGCCCTCAGTTATGGTGAAGGGGAAGCGCGATCCGGTGGCGGTGGTGCTGCTGCTGGGCGAAACACAGCTCCGGCAGGAGGCCACACGATCCGAGATTGTCATCGGGCGTGACCGCGACCTGGTGACGCTGCTGCTGGCGCTTCAGCCGCTCTCTGTCGGCAAGCCCGCCGGGCTGATCACGATCTGCGGCGAGGCTGGCATCGGCAAAACACAGCTCGCCGGGAAGGCACGTTCGCGCCTGCACGACTCGCTGACCTGGTACGTGTGCCCGTCTGATCGCGTGCTGGGACGCTCTTTGTATCCGCTCAGCCGCCTGATGATGGATTATTTTGACCAGAACCCGCTGGATGACGATGCGCATAACAAGGCGCGCTTCGAGACGATCCTCAGGCGCACCGCCGAAACGCTGCCCGCTGCTGGCGCAGCGCTGCTGGCGCAGGCCAGTTTCCTGGGCGCAATGATCGGCCTGTACTGGGAAGACTCGCCCTATCAGGCCGCCTCTCCCAGAGACCGGTTTACCGGCACGCTGAACGCATTCAAAGCGCTTCTGCTGGCAGAAAGCCGCCGCCGCCCGGTGGTGCTGCAGGTGGACGAAGCGCAGTGGCTGGACCCTGACTCCCGCGAGCTGCTGACGCGCCTGCTGCGGGAGCCACAGGCGGCCATTGCCGTCATCCTCACCACCCGCGAAACCACAAGCGGTGTGAGCGGCGACTTTCCACAGCAGACCCTCACCCTCACGCCGCTGCCCACCAGCGAAATCGCGGCCCTGGCTGGGCAGCTCCTGGCGGCCCCGGCCTCACCCGAACTGGTTGCGGTGCTTGAAGAAAAGACCAGCGGCAACCCCTTCTTCATCGAACAGCTTCTTGTAAGCCTGCGGCAGGATGGGGCGCTGACCCACACGGTAGAAGGCACCTGGACGATTCGCGAGGACACGCTGGCCGAAGTGCCCGTGAGCATCAACGCGGTGCTGGTGGCGCGCTTTGACCGGCTGAACGCACATGTGAAACCTATCGTTCAGGCAGCCGCGGTACTCGGTACAGAGTTCGATGTTGATGTGCTTGCGGCGATGTTCCCGGACGACGAACGTCTGGGGGAGAGCATACGCGAGGCCGAAGCAGAAAGCATCTGGACGCAGATTGAGGGGGGTTGGTACCGGTTTCAGCATGCGCTGATGCGCGACTCTGCATATGAGATGCAGCTTTCCTCACGCCTGCGTGAACTGCACGCGCGCGCAGCAGAGGCCATCGAGACGCTTTATGACCATGACCTGAACGACTATGCCGCAGACCTGACTTACCACTTTGGGAAGGCCGGCGCAACCAGCAAAGAACAGTACTATGCACAACTGGCAGGTGATACCGCCGCGACACGCTTTGCCAACCGCGAGGCGGTCCTGCATCTGAGCCGCGCACTCGAACTGCTTGAGGGCGACACAGCGCAAGGCCGCGTTGAACTGCGCTATGCGCTGACCATGCGGCGCGAATCGGTTTATGACCTCATGGGCGCGCGTGAATTGCAGTCGCAGGATCTGGAACAGCTTCAGCGCATGGTTGAAGTGATGCAGGATGTCTTCTGCACCGCCCAGGTGGCTCTGCGCTGGGCGTCCTATGCAGAGGCCACAGCGGACTATAAGCAGGCCGAGATGATGGCGGAATCTGCGGTGGTGCTGGCCCAGGAAGGCGGCGCTGCACATCTTGAGGTCGAAGGTTCGCTGATTCACGGGCGTGCGCTGGGCTGGCAGGGGCAGTATGCCGCCGCGCGCGAGAAACTCGAACACGCGCTGCTTCTGGCACAGCGCGAAGGCCTGCCGCAGCAGGAAGCCAACTGCCTGCGCAACCTGGGGATCGTCGCTTTCGCCCAGGGGCAGTATGCGGAGGCCCAGGCGTTGCAGGAACGCGCACTTGACCTGAGCCGACAGAGCGGGGATCAGCGTGGGGAAAGCCAGGCGCTTAACAGCCTGGGCGTGATTGCGCGCGAACTTCACCGGCTGGAGGACGCGCAGGCTTACCATACGCGGGCGCTGGAATTAAGCCGCCAGATTGGGGACCGCCGCATGCAGGCAAGCATCGGTGTGCACATGGCAGAGCGCCTTATTGAGCACGAACCCTATTCAGCCAAACTGACGTTCTATAATGAGATGATCGCGCTGAACCAGCAGATCAAGAATCGGCGCGGCGAAAACACAGCCATCTATAACCTGGGACTCCTGCAACTGGAATATGCGGATGTGCAGGCAGCAGAAGAAACCCTGTGGCGCGCGCTGGACGATGCGCGGCAGCTTGGCTACAGTCAGGGAGAGGTGAAGGCACTGCTAAGCCTGGCAACCCTTTACAGCAGAGTGGGCGATTATGCCGAAATGATCCCGGTCAGCCAACAGGCGCTGGCCATGGCAGAAGCCTCAGATAACAAGTCGCACGCAGCACAGGCACACCTCATGCTGGCGGATGCGGCTGCCGGGCTGAAGCAGTTCAGCGAGGCGCAGGCTGCCTATGACGAAGCAGAGCAGTTGTGCAGCGCGCTCAACCTCAGAAGTCTGCTGCCGTCCCTTTATGCCCGGCAGGCACTGGTGGCACTGGCACGCGGGGACCTGGCCAGGGCGCAGACGTGTGTCGATCAAGCGCTCGCCACCCTACATG
>CAZQIJ010000046.1:0-16742 GCA_964592955.1 uncultured Anaerolineaceae bacterium | reverse complement strand
GGTTGCGGAAGGGCAGCGCCAGCGCCGCGTCCACCTGCCCCTCAAGCTCCTCCCCCGCGTAATTCCGGGTGATGTCCTTGCGGGAGTCGAAGAAGGAGAACTGCAAATGCCGCCCACTTTTCAGCATCACCGGGCGAATGGTCAGCTTAACCCAGGGGATATCGCCCATGCGCCCGCTGAAAACGGCACGCACAAACCTTGCGCTGTCCAGGATTTCGGCGCGCAGATCGCGGGTTTCTTCCATAGCAACAAACTCCTCAGCAACAAACTCCTCAGCAACAAACCCTCAGAAAAGAACCCTTATGGAGAAATCAAAACGAACACGCATGATGATGTACGGCGGACGAGGCAAGCCTCGACCCTACAGGGGTTGCATCTGATTGATGTTTTCCATTAGTAACAACTTCCTCATCATCTCATCGCAGATCATTCACCCGCCTTCCTGTACGGTTTAATCCGCTGTGTTACGTTGAACAGGATATGGCCGGTATGAGCAGAAAGGGTTAGTGATGGTTCCTATCCTACCAGAGGCACACTTGCGGCGTGCAGGGGGAATACTCGGCTACAGCAGCCCCGGCGTTAGCACTGTGCCTGCGCACTACGCATAGGGTTCAGTTGCGCGCTCGCCGTTGGCCTGCGCCAGGGGCCGCGCGAACTGCCAGTAGTACTCGTACTGCTCGCGGAAAAAATCGTAGAGGCGCAGGTTTGCACACTTATCCGCGCGCACACAGGGGGATTTCATCGTTAACGTCCTGAAGCCCATCAGGAACGCCAGCACGCGCCCGTTGGTAGACAGCGGATCCGCAACATACATGCCTGTGGTGGGCACATAGGCAATACGCCGCACCTCCAGGTGACACCGCCCGTTGTACCGCTTGCGCAGGTGCTGAAGCTGCTGCGCGGCCAGCATCAGTTCGTTTTCGATCATCGGACGTGTTTCGTCGTCCGGGGTGCGCAGCGTCAGCAGATCCAGCGTGGTATCGTCATCCGCGCAGAAGATCACCCGCACATTGCAGCCGCGTGCCAGCGCTTCTTCAAGCGGTACAGCGAAGTTATTCAGCACCCGCTTCAGGGTGGTGCTCATAATCCACAACTCCTCCTGCGCGCTCCCGATCAATACCCCCACTTCATGATTGAAATCGACAAAGCCCACGCTCTCTGGTTGCATCAGCTCTGCAAGCTGGTTCGGAACGTCATACAACTGGTCACGATCCCGCAGGATGTTAAAGGCCAGCAGCGCAATCACACCGGAAAGAATGCTAACGGTGTGCTCGATGGAACCGCCGAAGACGCTGACGAAGAACGCCGCCAGCCCAAGCGCCAGCGTCAGGTACACGTCCAGGCCGTGCCGACGCACTGTACGAAGCGTGAATGCCACGATGTTCATGAGGTTTAGTCCTGCAACACAAATAGGAGCAACAAGCCCTATCATAGGCTTCTTCTGGCCCGGTTTGCAACACCGCGCTGCCGCACACGTTCCCGAATTTACGCCTGTCGTGGCGTATTCATAGATGCCGCGCGGTGGTCCACCAGGGCCGAACCGAGGAATAACGCCACGTGGTTCATGCTTACAGTGCGCCGACACATCACGCAGACCTGGCGCTGGTGAGGGCAGATGAGGGCAGATGAGGGATAACGCGGTGGTTATGGCGGCAGATGCGGTGCCGCTGCGCCGCGCAGTGGGTGTGCTGACGCGCGTCAGACGCTGGCAGCAGGACCCCGCACGATCTGAAGCGCTTCTTCCAGGCTGTCGAGATACTGCACTTTGGCTTCCAGGCCGTAATTGCGCACAAACATCGCGCTCACCATACGCATGACAGCGTTCTCGTTCACAACGAGAATGGGGGCGACGCGCGCACTCGTCGCCACATACCCCATGGCCGCGCGTGGGATAGCCTGGAACAACTGAGCGGGAACGTAGGCAGCGTGTGTGTCATATTCGACAATCAGGGCGACGTTGTGCGTCACCTGCTGCGCCAGGTGGCCTGCGCGTTCGATTGCCGCCAGCCAGGCCTCAACCATCCACCGGCCTTCTACTACGATATGCAGACACGTTTTATCCGCACCTAACCATGAGACATGGACAGACATGACAACCCCTCTGGTTACGCTGCGTACTGCATCACGTGGGATGCGATGAGGCGAAGTGTTTGAACAGCGGTGTACTCGCTCTGCCCCACAGACAGAAACGACATCAGGTAGCGTGTGGTGTGGCGCGCGGGCAAGATGCCGGCGTCTGCGACCACGTTCCCGGCAGTGATGTCCCCTGATGGTAAAATGCCATCCTTACCAGTATACCCCACAAATCCGACACGCTCAAAGGGGGACCGATAGTTCTTAGCAGGAATCGACAACAGATTTAAAGCAGCCTGTGCGGCAGCGCGTGCGTGCAGCGCGTCAAAGGTGGGGGCCTGGGTCATGATCGTTATCGGCGGGGAGAGCAGCGCGCTCTGCTGCATAAAGTGATACCCGGTCACCAGATCGTGCGCGGTGGTGAGGTTATCGACGGTGTGCGCGACACCGCGCACCTGCGTATAGCGCGTTTCAGACGGTTCAAAGCGCGGGTCAACGTCAAATTCGACCGGGTTACCTTCCCAGCGCCAGCGGTGCATGCCCTGGCTTAACCCCATCGTGAAGAGCAGAAAATCGTTGAATTTCTCGATGGCATTGCCATAGACCTCGATGCGGCTGCCCACATCCGCCAGAATGCGGCCGGCCAGCAGGTTATCGCTGAACACCACCACCTGATGGATCGGGTCGCCGCGCTCCACCTGCCACAACGCGGGCGGGGTGTGCCAGAAGTAATAGAGCGCCAGAAAAGCCTTGAAGCAGCTCGCGGTGGGGTAGAGCGCCGTCGGGTTATGTTCCACACGGTATAATTCGCTGCCGTCGCCGGAAATACAGCGCAGGTTAAAGCCGATATCCTGGTCACCGATGGCCTGGGCGATAGCCTCCCCCAGTTGGGTTGGATCTGGCTTGCGGGGTGCGGCAGTGCTGCGGTGCGGCAGTGCGGCAGCCGCCACACCCGCAGCCAGCCCGCGCAGCAGATCGCGGCGGCTGATGCGCGACTTGCACGGTTCGTGCTTCACTGGCGCGCCGCCTTCACCTGGCTGCGCCACCAGTCATCGCCTGCCCATGCGCGGATTAAGCCGACGAGATCATCATAGGCCACATCCGGCCACACGTCAGAGGCGGCCAGATCCTCGGCCTGCGTGACCCCGGTAAACACCAGCGCGGTTTGCATCCCCACCGCTTTCGCACCCTGAATATCCGTGTCCAGCCGATCCCCCACCATCAGCGTGCGCTCTGCGCTGCTGCCGAGCAGCGACAGCGCGCTGAGGAACATCGGCGCGTGGGGCTTGCCGATGATGCGCGGCGCGACATCGGTGGCAGCCTGCAGCGCCGCCACAATGCTGCCCGCACCGGGAATCAACCCTTCTGGGCTGGGAAATGTGCGGTCGCCATTGGTGGCGATAAATGCCGCGCCGCTGCGGATGTGCAGCGCCGCCTGCTTGAGCTTGTCATAGGTCAGGGAGAAATCCACGCCGACCACCACCGCCTGAACCCCTTCCGGGCGGTCTTCAAGGTCAAAGCCAGCCTCTTCCAGCGCCTGGCGGATTCCCTGCATGCCGATGACGTAGACCGGCGTACCGGCAGGATAGGCCGAGCGCACATCATGGGCGGTGGCGATGGCGGACGTGATCACCGCCGAGGGCGGTACATCCAGGATGCCCAGGCGCGCCAGTTTAGCCACATAATCCGCTGGCGTCTTGCTGCTGTTATTGGTGGCCAGCACATACGGCGTGCGCGACTCCCGCAGCCACGCGAAGAGCAGCGCCAGCCCCGGCAGCGCTTCGTCGCCGCGCCACAGCACACCGTCCATATCCAGCACGATGCCTGAAACCTGCGTAAATTTCATCCGTTTCGTCCTCTACTGGTCGTGCGCAGCATCCCGCCCGTTGCCGGGCGCGGTGAGGCCTGCGACCCGATCACGGCGGCGGTTTCGGCCAGGCGCAGCATGACGAATGCCAGCAGCGTGAAGACCGCCATCCCCGCCAGCGCCGCTGCGATGTAGTGCCAGCCGGGCACCACAAACAGGATGCGCCATGTTTCTGCAATAATCCAGAACGCGAAGGCAGAGGTGAGCACGCGCAGCGCTGCAAAGATCGCCAGGGCCACCGATGCGGGAACGTCCAGCAGGGTGGCAAACAGACTGATGGCTGTGTTCATGACCACATCCAGAAACGTGAACAGCAGCAGCAGCACGGTGAGGATCACCAGATGCACGCGCACATCCACGCTGTGATCCACCAGCCGCCATTCCAGGCCGATGAGCAGATACGCTACCAGCCCCAGCCGCAGCAGCGCGACCATCGCATGATCCCCCCACAGCGCGTACAGCGACGCCATAAACTTCCCCCACACAATCTGCCCTGCATGAATGTTGGTCAGCAGCAGGTTTTCCCAGGTTTTGCCGCCTTTTTCGCGCAGGATGCTGTTGCTGGCCAACCCGAACGAGATGAGCATCACCACCAGGTAAAGCGCGATGTTCATCACCACCAGCAGGCCAGAGCCGAACGTCAGCAGTTGCTCCGGCAGGGTTTGCGGGGTGTTGGGGTTTGGGAACGCGATGATGGGGTGCCCCAGCAGCCCGCGCCCAAACAGGATCAGCGACGTGAGCAGCGCGGGCAGCAGCATCACTACGGCCAGTAAGATCCAAACGCGCCCGGAACGGGCATTTTCCAGCACATACCACTGATGACGAATTTCGGCCTGAAAGATGGGGTTTCGGGTGATGGTGAGCAAGGGTGATGATAACCTCCGCAGCACGTTAACACCGTTCAGTATAACGGCGGATGCGCGCGCCGTCTACGCAGGGTTGCGACAGGCGGGTATCCGAAAATACGCGCAAACACGCCCGTGCGCGTTTAGGCCTTGCCCTGGGGAATGGCGTGTGAGATCATGCCCGTGCCAGCGGCACAGCACACCGAATAATGATGCACGGGTTACACGAATGGGTTCAATACGATCTGAGACTTACGAGGCAGGCGGCTTTCTGATTGAGCGCCTGCGCGATGCCAATGCGATGGCCTACATGCTGCACGATGGCGGCGACATCATGCTGTTTCAACTGCCAGGGGGCGAGCGCGTCAGCGTCCAGTTTATCGAAAGCGGCATTCCGCTTTATGAGATTCGCGGCATCATCCAGGACAACAGCGCCAAAGGGATCCACACCCTGTTTATGCTGTGGGCATCGATGATGGTGCCGGACGACGGGCGCATGTTCAAGTGGGCGGACTGGATGGAAGCCTTTGAGGCGCTTAACGAAGGCATGGTTTATGCCTACGATGTTTTCAACGGAGAGGTCTTTCTTTTCAGCGTGCGCTTTTACGGGCAGGGCAGCCACCGCCAAACCGAATGGGGCACCACCGTCCGCGCCGGGCATATTGGCGTGCGCGAAACCACTGTGGATATGCCGGGGTTCGCCGGGACGTTTCGCACCGCCTTTTTCCAGCGCGCTGCGTCCGATGGCCGCCAGCATGATCTGATGGGAAGTGTGCCGCTGACGACGCTGGAACTGTGCTATGCGCTGTTGGGTGTGGCCCCTGGTGATGACCGCGAAACGATCAAAAAAGCGTACCGGATGCTGGCGCGCCGCTACCATCCAGATACCAACCCGGATGAAAACGCGCACGAGCAGATGCAGAAGCTTAACCAGGCCTACGACACCATTTTGCGGTCACTGGAATAACTGTGCAGCGGGTTAAATGCAAATTTGACAGTTCGCTACGTTAATTCTCATTTTGACTCGCTACAATTACGCTGTCTAAAATCACACACTTTCAACCGGATCGCAAATTTGTGATGAACAGTCAGGGTCTAACCGATGCAATTTCCCAATAACCAGAATAACAGTCCTCCAGACGGCACCCGCCCGCCGTCCAACGATTGGCGGCGCTGGATCATGCCCTTGGTGTTTGCCGCGCTGGTGGTACTCACCCTCACGCGCCTGCCCTCCATGATGAGCCTCGACAGCGGCCAGACGATTACTATTCCCTACAACGTGCTCCTGGATCAGGCCGAAACCAACAACATCGAGATCATCACGATCACCGGGCAGAATGCTGAAGGCCGCCTGAAAACGCCGCTTACGGTGGAGCAGGAGTCGCTGAGTGGGGCAACCACCGTCGAAGCCTCGAATTATCAGGCTGTGCTGCTGCCAGACGATAACACCACGCTTTATGAGGCGCTCGAACGCGGGGACGCCATCGTGAATGTGCAGTCTGGCGATATGTCGCCGCTGCTGTTCTTCATCGTGAACCTCGCGCCGTTTCTGCTGCTCATCGGTTTCCTGGTGTGGACGGCGCGGCGTGCGCAGCGCCAGATGAACGGCGCGTTCAGCTTTGGGCGCACCCAGGCGCGCGAATATACCGTTGAACGCCCGCAGGTGACGTTCGTCGATGTGGCCGGCCAGGATGCCGCCAAGAACGAACTGGTCGAGATTGTGGACTTCCTGAAGGAACCGGATAAGTACATTGCCCTGGGGGCGCGCATACCGCGCGGCGTGCTGCTGATCGGCCCTCCGGGTACGGGCAAGACGCTGCTGGCGCGCGCCGTAGCGGGTGAAGCGAGTGTGGCGTTCTTCAGCATCGCGGCCTCGGAATTTGTGGAGATGTTTGTGGGTGTAGGCGCGTCGCGCGTGCGAGACCTGTTCCGCCGCGCCAAAGAGAACGCCCCCAGCATCGTCTTCATTGACGAAATCGACGCCGTCGGACGCCAGCGCGGTGCCGGTTTGGGGGGTGGCAACGACGAGCGCGAGCAGACCCTGAACCAGATGCTGGCGGAGATGGACGGTTTCGACCAGACCGAAAGCGTGATCGTGATGGCGGCCACCAACCGCCCGGATGTGCTTGACCCGGCGCTGCTGCGCCCTGGCCGTTTCGACCGTCAGGTAACTGTCGCCCTGCCAGATCGCAAAGGCCGCCTGGAGATCCTCAAGATCCATGTGCGCGGCAAGCCGCTGGATGCCACCGTCAACCTCGCAGATCTGTCACGGCTCACTGTGGGCTTTTCGGGCGCGGATCTGGCGAACCTGGCCAACGAAGCCGCGCTGACTGCTGCCCGCCGCAACGCCCGCCGCATTTCGCAGCGCGACTTTATGGACGCCTTCGACCGGATTGTGCTGGGGACCGAAAGCCCGCCACTTTCGGACGCGAACGAGCGCCGCGTTGTGGCGTATCACGAAGCGGGGCATGCGCTGGTCGCGGCGCTTACGCCCGGTGCAGACCCGGTTTCCAAAGTTACCATTGTGCCGCGTGGCCAGGCGCTGGGCGTGACGGCCTTTCTGCCCACCGATGACCGGCGTAACTATTCCACCAGCTACCTGCGCGCACTCATGCTCGTCATGCTGGGGGGGCGCGCGGCAGAACGCGTCGTCTTCGACGAAGTTACTACTGGCGCGGAAAACGACCTGCGGCGCGTCACGGATCTCGCCCGGCGCATGGTGTCGCAGTTCGGGATGAGCGACGCAATCGGCCCGCTGAATTTTGGCGATAATGACCGCCAGCCGTTCCTGGGTTACTCGCTGGCCACGGGCCGCACCTACAGCGAGGAAACCGCATCGCGCATTGACGGCGAAGTGCGCCGCATCGTAGACGCCGCTTATGATGACACGCTGGCACTGCTGCGCCAGAACACAGACAAACTGCACGCGCTGGCCGAGGCGCTGCTGACCAATGAAGTGATCGAGAAAACCGAAATGATGCGCGTTATCGGCCTGGAACTGGTGGAGGACGAGGAGCACGATAACGTGCTGGGTGAAATCAACGAAGTCATCGACGAACACCGCGAACACATTGACCCTGACTCTGACTCTGACCCGCAGGCTTCGCAGCAGGCTTCTGCAGACCAGGACTCGCGCAAGCCCCCGCGCGCGTTTGCCGACCTGCCGTAACGTGTGGCAGCGGTTGTGCCTGCCTGGTATGCCACAATGGACGTAAAAAGCCGCTGCTCCCGGTTGTTGGGAGCGGCGGCTTTTGTCACTAGACCAGGACAAGTTTAAGATGCAGGGTGAAACGCACATGGCGTGTATAGGGGCGCTGCCCCTATAACCCCGGCAGGGAGCGAAGCCCCCTGCACCCCGCATTCTCATCTTCTTGATGTACTAAGTACAGACAGATAAATCCTGTAGGATGTTCTGTGTCAATTTACCGGACGCCATCCAACACTTTTTCTGCGGTTGTATTTAGGGCGGGCCAGAGCAGGCGGGGACACTGCCCCGCCCCTACACGTGATTGATTATTTTCCTGCAATAGCCTGATGGATCAACCCATTTAGATCCGCCGGATCCTGGCGGACGAGGCGGGCCTCGTCCCTACGATTGTGCGTATTCGTTTTGGTTTGTCCATGCGTTGTGCGCGGGTTTAGGATGAGGGAAACGGCTGCTGGTCATGATGACACCACGTGTGCGTAAACTGCTGATTGAGGCTATGGTAAAACATCTGCCGCCAAGCGCTGCCAGGCTGCGCCTGGTGGACGTTGACGGGGCGACGGCAGACATTGTGACGGGGCTGCGCGGCGATGTCGAAATCGTGGCGCAGATGCCGCAGGATCTGCCGACACACAGTGCGGACGCCGTTATGGCGCTCGATCAAGCGCTGGAAGACGGATTCCTCGCTGCTGCGCTGGCTGCGCTGCGTCCTGGCGGGCGGCTGATTATCATGCACAGCGCCGGTGACCCCACCGCCGAGCGCGCCGCGACGCTGGAAGCGGCTGGCTACACGCGGATTCTTGTGGAAGTTGGCGTGGAATGCCCACTGCCCACCGGCGTGCTGATGCGCGGCGAGAAACCCCACACCACCGCCGATACGCTGGCGCGTGTTCAGGTGGCCGCGGCGCAGGACGAAGACGCGCAAAGCCTGGCGGCGTATCGCGGGAGGTATGTGTTTCTGCTGGTGTTTCAGACCCCGAATAAGCCGGTGTGGGCGCTGGCGGAAAACGAGCGCGTGCAGTGGCAGGCGCTGGCGCTGGCCGATGGCGGGCTGCTGGCGTTCAGCAGCCTGCCTAAAGCCGTCGCGTTCATGCAGTCGGCCATCGTGAGCGGCAGGCTAAGCGGCGTCAATAAGGTGGCGAAATTCAGCAAAGCGACCGCGCAGACCTGGACACAGCCCGTGCTGCTCAACCCGTCTGCGGAGGCGCTGGCGTCTGCCACAACGCTGCTGGTGGATATCGACCCCAGGACGGCAGAACTCCCGGACGAATAGCGCCGCTGGCGATGGGGTGTGTGCGCGTGCCGGGTTAAGACAACAGGCGCAGCAGCCCTGGCTGAACTTCAAAGGTGGCATCTTCGGCCCGCGCATACTCCCCGTCCAGTTCCATACCGAGCGCCACACGCATCCCGCGTACACGCACCTTCTTCGCCCTGCGATACTTAACGGCGGGGTGCGAAAGGTGCGTCCCCTTGTAAACGCGGTTCAGTGCCCGCAGCACCTCCAGGCGCGGCGCATCTTCCACCAGCACCACATCAAACAGGCCATCATCCGTTTGTGCCTGGGGCGCGATGCGCATCCCATGCCCGAAGGTGGTGCCGTTGGCCACCGCCAGCAGGTACATGCGCCCGCTGTACCAGGGTTCGTCGTCCAGCCAGATATCTGCAAAAGGCATACGGTAGCGCAGAATCGATTCGACAGTCGCGCGAAGAAACGTCCAGGAGCGGCGGCGGGGCGCATTGTTTACGCGCATGGCCACATCCCCCCCCAACCCGGCGCTGGCGATGTTGAGGAAGTGCTCGCGGTGCCCTTCGTAGGTCAGCAGGCCGAGGTCTGCCGGGCGCGGTTGTGCATTGGCGATCCACTGCGCGGCGCGTTCGAGGTCGTGCAGCGGCATCCCCATCCCGCGCGCCCAGTCGCGCCCGGTGCCTATGGGCAGCATACCGTAGATCATGGGGGGGCCTTGTGGATGCTGCGCATTAAGCGCCGCCAGCGCGTTCACCAGGGCATGGTTGGTACCATCCCCGCCTATGGAAATCACACGCGTCAGCCCGGCTGCATAGGCTTTGTCCAGGTGCATGGCAACCTCGCCAATGTTCTGCGTTACTGCCAGCACCAGTTCCCCCAGGCTGTTCCACAGGATCGGCTCGATCTTAGACCAGATCTGCCCGGCAAGCCCGTTGGCGGCGTGAGGATTCAGGATAATAAGCGTTTTCGACATTCTGTGTTCCGTCCCGTATAATCAATCAAATAGAGTGTTGATTTCTGGAGTTAACCCTATGGCTGTTACTGATAGAACCGCCGCGAATGGCACCACACCGCATTCGGGCGAAATCTCTGTAAGAAATCCTGTTACTGGCAGCGAAATCGGTCGCATCCGCGTGACCCCGCGTGACGAGGTGAAGGCCGCGGTGGAACGCGCGCGCAAAGCACAGGTCACATGGCGCGCCACCACCATTGACGCGCGCGCCAGACTTCTGCGTCGCTTTGGTGATCTGCTGTGGGAAAATCAGCGGTCCATCATGGATACGATTCGCGCAGAAACCGGCAAAAACGATACCGGGGCGTTTATCGAAGTCGCAGTGCTGGATTCCGTCATCACGTGGTGCGTCAATAACGCGCCCACGATCCTTGCGCCCAAACACCGCAGACCTGCGTTTCCGGTGCTGCAGATGGCGAAAGTCTATTACAAACCGCATGGGGTGGCGGGTTTTATAACCCCCTGGAATTACCCGATGATGCTCTCCTATGTTGATGCAGTGCCCGCGCTGATCGCCGGGAACGCGGTGGTCATTAAGCCCAGTGAACTGACCCCATACAGCGCGGTCCAGATTGCGGACCTGATGGCGCAGGCAGGCATGCCTGCCAACATCGTGCAGGTCCTTACGGGCGATGGCAGTACCGGCGCGGCGCTGGTAGACGAAGTGGATTATATCAGCTTTACCGGCAGTACCGAAACAGGCCGTAAGGTGGCCATGCGGGCAGCAGAGCGCCTGATTCCGTTCTCGATGGAACTGGGCGGCAAAGACGCGATGATTGTGCTGAAAGATGCCGACCTTGACATGGCAGCCGCCAGTGTGCTGACCGGCGCGCTGGAGAACTGCGGCCAGATGTGCATCAGCGTCGAGCGGGTGTATGTGGAAGCGCCGGTCTACGACGAATTTGTGCAGAAGGTGCGCGATTACGCCGCGCAACTGGTCATCGGCAGCGGCAGCGGCTTTGATGTACACATCGGCAGCATGACCAACGCGCGCGAGCTTGAGCGCGTGGAACTGCATGTGGCCGACGCGGTCGAAAAAGGCGCTGAACTGGTCTTCGGTGGCAAACGCCGCCTGGATATCGGCCCACTGTTTTATGAGCCTGCCATCCTGGCCAATGCCAACCACAGCATGGAAGTGATGCGCGAAGAAACCTTCGGCCCGGTGGTGCCCATCATGCGCGTGAAGGACGCCGAAGAAGCGGTGCGCCTGGCCAATGATAACCGTTACGGTCTTTCTGGCACGATTTTCACCCGCAACCTGGAAAAAGGCGAACACCTGGCCACGCACCTGAATACCGGCGATGTGGGCATCAACCGCACCTCAGCGGTGGCGGCTTCGGCAGACCTGCCCTGGGGTGGCCAGAAGGACAGCGGCAGCGGGCGGCGCGGCGGCAAAGAGGGGCTGCTGCGCTTTGTTGCGCCACAATCCATCGTCGTGGATCGCCAGATCGGCACCACGCCGTCACTCACGCTGCTTGACCCGCTCACCATGACCGGGCTTCAGATCGTCCGTGTGCTGCGGCGTTACATTCCATTCATCTAATCGAGAAATCGAGAAATGGATTGGGCGAGCGTGCCTCGCACATGTCAGGTCCGTTTCTCCATAAGCCAATGGGGCGCGATGCGTCGTGCCCCTCCACCACGGCAAAATCGGTCAGACTTCTTTCGGACAATGGCTTAAAGTCGCGGCAGTTTGCGGTATAATAACAGGTGAGAAAGCGTTTTTTGCCTGTTTGCGTTCATCTGAACACGTCGCTGGAATTCAATATGGCTGTTACCCGTTTTCGTGAACCTGTAAGCGGCTTCACGCATCTGGTCGGCGCGGTGCTGGCCGTGATGGGGCTGGTGTGGCTGGTGACCCTCACGCGTGACGATTTCGTCCGCATGGTGACCGTTGCGGTCTTCGGCGTCAGCATGGTGCTGGTGTATGTGGCCAGCACGGTGATGCATCTCTATAACGGCTCGGAGCGCGTGCTGTGGTGGCTGAACCGCCTGGATCATGCCGCCATCTATGTCTTCATTGCCGGGACCTATACACCGCTGTGTTACCACCTGCTGACGGGGCACTGGCGCATCGTGCTGCTGGCTGCGGTCTGGATCATGGCCATCCTGGGCGTGATCTCTAAACTTACCGTAGGCTGGGGCGGGCACCTTTCTACCCTGTTTTATGTGGTGATGGGCTGGACCGGCGTGCTGTCGATTCCGGCGGCGGTGGGGGTGGTTGATCCGGGGGCGCTGGCGCTGATCGCCCTGGGCGGGGTGGTGTATACGGTGGGGGCTGTTGTGTTTGCGCTGCGCCGCCCGAATCTGCACCGCTGTTTTGGATATCACGAGCTGTGGCATCTGTTTGTGATGGGGGGCAGCGCGGCGCATTTCGCGGCGGTGCTGGTGTATGTGGCCCTCGCATAAAGTGTTGAGAATCCTCGAACAAAACCTAAAGCCATCCTGAAGGGTTCATCCCGCGTCAAGGCCTTGCGCCTGGCAGCAAGTGGCCTATACTGGGTCATGTTAATCGGGTTTTAAGTCCTTGAAAGTTTCCTAACATGACCTCGAACTGCTTTATCGCGGTGGCTGGCAACATTGGCGCGGGCAAGTCCACGCTCACACGCATGCTGGCCCAAACCTTCGCCTGGAAGCCCTTTTATGAAGCCAACGCCGAAAATCCGTATCTGGCCGATTTTTATGGCGATATGCAGCGGTGGAGTTTTCAATCGCAGATCTTCTTTCTGAGCAAGCGCCTAGAGCATCACCGAATGCTGGTGGATTATCCCGGCTGCGTGCTGCAGGATCGCACCGTCTATGAAGACGCGGAGATTTTCGCCCGTAACCTGAGTGAAACCGGCGCGATGTCTGCCCGCGATTACGATACCTATGGCCGCCTCTACCATGCCATCAGCGCGTTTCTGCCACCACCGGATTTCATCATCTACCTGAAAGCCAATACCGCGACTCTGCTCCATCACATCGCGCTGCGCGGGCGGGACTATGAGCGCGGCATCGACCCGGAATACATCACGCGCCTGAACCGTCTGTACGACGAATGGATTGAAGACTGGACGGTGTGCCCGGTGCTGACGATTGCGATGGATGGGATCGATTTTCAGCATAACGCCGCGCATTATGGGCAGATTGTGGCGCAGGTGCGCGGGATGCTGCCAGAGACTGCGCGCTGAGCGCGGGCGAAAGCGTTGTGTGAGGCGCAGCGGCATATGGCCAACGCCGCTTGTGGGGGTGTGTGCGGTGCATCGCAGCGACGCAAGACGCGGGCGGCACGGGCCGCTGCCCTTGTGGCTATGGCCCCGTCGTGCGCATCGTGCTGCTGTACTGTGCCACCCCCATGCAGCGCCGCCAGCAGCAGCTATCCGCCGCTGTTGGCTTCCTGTACAGGCGCTTCGGGCGTGACTTCCGGCTGCGGCTGAAGCACATCGCGCGTACACGACCAGTATGAATAGCTGTGACCCAGAAAGATACGGTAATCGACCGTGCGCGCGGCGTCAGGTTCTGACCTGACGCCTTCATCGGTCACGCGCAGCACGCGCTGCAAAACAGGCAGCGGGCTATCGCGCGTTTGGCCGGTGTAGTCGTAGATCTGCGTGAAATCGCGCGGGCGGGTGGGCACGTCCGAAATAATGGGCGTGAAGCCTTCGCGCATCAGGCGATCTGCCGCCACGTAAGGCAGGTCTTCAAACTCGGTCGCGTTGATGATTTCGACCACAAGCTGGCGGCGCGCCAGTTGGTTGGCGGTGGGCGGCGTGACGAACTGCTGCATCAGCGTGTGGAGCGCGTCGCGATCCGGGACGAGAATGGAGGCATGTTCCGGCGCGGGCGACAGCCCATTGCTGATTTCTCTACCCAGCTTGAACCTGAATGTGACGATCTGCTCTGGGGCGATGGTCAGCGCGGTGGGCAGCATACCGGCAGCATCGACCAGCGTCATATCGGTATGCACCTGGTGTGTGACCTCCTGCCACACGGTCGGCAGGTTCTGCAGAATGTCCTGCTCGCGGATGCGACGCCACAGCGCCCGCAGCACCTCCTGCTGGCGGTGCCCGCGATCGATATCGCTGCTGGTGCGGCGGCTGCGCACGTACCACAACGCATGGTGCGAATCCAGCGTGTGAATGCCGAGGGGCAGCGTGTAGATCTCGTAATTCTCCGCCACATGAATATCAAGCTCCGGTTCCTTCAGGATCCAGTCTTCAATCACGCAGTCCACCACGACCTGCACACCGCCCACCGCATCGATCAGATAACGGAAGCCGTCGAAGTTGATGTGGGCGTAGAAGTCCACGTCCAGCCCCAGGTTATAGCGCACCGTCTCTTTGAGGACGGCGATGCCGGTCCCGGCGTCGTGGGTCTCTGCCAGGTAGTAGGCCTGGTTGATCTTGTGCATACCGTAACCGGGGATATGTACCCACAGGTCGCGCGGGATGGAGATCATCGCGGCGCTGTTGGTGGTACGGTCTACGGTGACGAGCATCAGCATATCGGCCAACCCTGGGTTACGGGGGTTGCTGGTGGCCGTCCCAAACAGCAGAAAGTTGACGACATCGTGCCCGTCTGGCAGGTCGAGCATGGGGACGGCAGCGGGAACATCTGTGCCGACTTCCGGCTGCGCGGCGGCGTTCCCCCACGCCAGCAGGACGACACAAAAGAGCGCGGTGAGCAAATGGAGAAAGAATCGCATATGGCTAACCCTGAAACCCGTGAAGCGCTACGGCATATATGAACGTTACGGTTCATTGTACTGCGTGTGGGCGCACACTAACGCACGTTTGATCTACGATTGCATGATGCATTGGCAACGCTTTGGGTTATAATTCGTAAAAGACACGCGGGGGTGAGCGATGAAAACCTATACGTTTCATGTCTGGCTGCCAAACTATGACGGGGTTTCGCGCAAAATCGAAATGCGTGCAGACCAAACACTGGAAGATCTGCACCTGGCGATTCAGGATGCGTTCGAGTTTGATTACGATCACCTGTACTCATTCTTCATGAGCGGCAGAGCCTGGGATCGCGCCACAGAATACAAACTGCCAGATGAAGTTGCAGCGCGCGGGCTGAAGTTTCAGGTGAGCAACACGCCCCCGCAGCGCCGCGCTTCTTACGCCGATTATTCGACGCTGACTCCCGAAGAAGTTGAGGAACGCCTGCAGGCAGACAGCGCGCGTATGGGCGTGCCGGTGGAAGCGCTGCGCAGTTTCGTGAACCTCGTGCAGGAAATTGATGAAGAAGAACAGGCGGCAGAAGCGCAGGATGTGCGCTACACGCGCCTGGAAGACCTCAACCTGAAAGCGCGCAAGTCGTTTCTGTACCTGTTTGATTACGATGTTCAGTGGCGCTTTCGGGTGCGTTTGGAGCGGCTTAACCTGCGCGCCGGGGATGCAGATTACCCGCAGGTGGTCGAAAGCATTGGCGAGCTGCCCACCGATTACACCTCCAGCGACGACTTCTTCACCATGAACGGGGACAGCTAGGGTCGGCGGCAGCGCCGACCCCCACACGGGCAGATGCTGTCTCTCAAATCAGCGCATCGGCCAGCAGCCACAACAGCCAACCGGCAGTCATCAGCAGGCCAAAGCGCCCGTGCAGCCGCGCGGTACGCCCCTGCGCCGGGTGAAGTTTGGCGGGGTCGGTTTCGGCGTTAAAGATGCGGATCAGCGTTCGCGCTTCGGGCAGCGTGGCACAGGCCAGCAGGGCCCCAGGCGGCACCGCCCCGGCGATCACCAGCCCGGCCAGCGCCACATAGGCCCCCCCCACCAGCACCGCATATTCGATACGTGCCGCGCGCCTGCCCAGCAGCACAGCCAGCGTGCGCTTGTTAACGGCGCGGTCGGCGTCCATGTCCCGCAGATTATTGGCGTGCAGAATGGCCGCGACGGTGAAGGCGATCGGCAGCGAATCCAGGATCAGGCCGGTGTGCCAGGTGCCAGCCATCACGAAATAGGCCCCAACGACGATCAACGGCCCCATCGCAATGCCGACGGCGATTTCTCCCAGTCCGTTATAGGCCAGCGGGAACGGCCCGGCGGTGTAGGTCACGACGGTGAAGACGGCCAACAGCCCTATCGCCAGCACCAGCGGGCCAGATACAGCCACGAAATACAGGCCGATGAGCGACCCCAGGGCAAGCGTCACGAATGCGCCAAGCGCCACCTCGCGGGGTGTCAGCGTGTTGGTCTTGATAATCATGCCCTGGCCAGCAACCTTAAGCGTATCCGCGCCGCGCACATAGTCGTAGTACTCGTTGATGAGGTTGGCGGCGGTTTGCAGCAGCATCACCCCCACCAGCGCCCCTACAAACGCCCCAGGCTGAAACACGCCATCCTGAAGCGCGGCGGCGGCAGCGATACCCATCGGAACATACGAGGCGGTAAAGACGCGCGGACGTGAGGCCCGGTACCAGGCTTCGAGTTTAAGTTGGGCGGCAAACGTTTGCATAAGCAGTGGCATCCTGTGTTACAGCAGTGCGTATACGTGATTACTCAGGC
>CAZQIJ010000045.1:0-16746 GCA_964592955.1 uncultured Anaerolineaceae bacterium | reverse complement strand
CTTATGGAAAACGCCAATCAGATACAACCCCTGTAGGGACGCGGCAGGCCGCGTCCGCTGCTTCTGACTTTGCAAAAGCCCTGGAATACGGGTTATGATGGTTGCTGCCAGGGTGAAAATACGCTAAAGTTCTGTTCGAGATTATGCACCCCTGCCGGTTACTCCGAAGAAACACAAGAAGATGGCAGCACGAAAAATACGCAATACGCTCGCAACTGGATGTTTCGTTCTGGGCATGGTCGCGTTTCTGCTCACCGCGCTGCTCATGCTTTTCCCCAGGCTCGTTCTTGGCCCCATCACCTATTACGAGCGCCCCTACGCCAACCAGTCCATGCCGGTTGAGTTTCGCGTGAGCGGTGGCGATCTGTTTGTCGCGCTGCCTGGCAGCATTCGCCCGCCCAGCAGCGATGAAGTGCTCCAATCCTTCACCATTGCCTGGGATGCAGACGGTTTTCGCGTTCCGGCACGCACTGCCGAACATTATCCGATTGCGGCCTTCGGCGACTCGTTTACGGAAGGGGCAAATGTCCCTGCCCCCTGGCCAGACCAGCTCGCCGCGCGGCGCGGTACGCCCGTGCAGAATTTTGGCTATCATGCCTATGGCCCGCGCGAGGTTGCCCGCGCCGCAGAAGAATTTGCGGGCAGGTCGCCGCGCGAATGGATAATCTACGCCTATTTCTCTGGCAACGATCTGGGGGATGCCATGCGCGGCCCCAAGGTGGATGTCAGCACACCATGGGGCGTTTGGTCTGCGTTGGCTGCACGCTGGCAGCCGGTTCCCACACCAGCCGCCCGCGACCATTACGATTTCCCGATGCCCGTTATCATCGGTGGCAGCTACTATGAGATGGCCCTGCTCTCCTACTATCTGTGGTGGCAGCTTGCGCCGCCCGAAGGGTTTGAGAACAGCGAGAATTTTCGTGTTCTGAGCGATGCGCTGGATACCATCACCACCACCGCTGCGCAAAGCTGCTATGCCCTGGTGTTTATCCCCACCAAAGAACAGCTTTATTATCGTTATGTTTACGAAACCGAACGCCAGTGGCTGCGTGGTATCGGTCATCGCCTGGTGATGGCCAACGATGGCCGGTTGGTCATGGTCAGTGCGCCCATCGCGGCAGAAGATGAGGCCGCGTTTTACCAGAACCTGTATGGCCAGCGGGACGCGGTGCGTGCGCTGGTTGAAACGAAACCTGGCTGGATCTTCATTGACCTCCTGCCCGCGTTTGAACAACATGTCGCCAGTGGCGAACTGCTCTACTACCCATATGACAGCCATTGGAACCAGGATGGGCATACCCTGGCAGCGCAAACCATTGCAGATGCGCTGCCCGCGGCCTGCGCGCCCTGATCACGCCGCGTCTGGCAGGGTGGTTGGTTCCTCGCGCAGTTTGCGGTAGAAGGCAAGCGCCACCCCCAACAGGATCAGCGTCCGCGCCATGACGACCAGCACATATGGCATAAGCAGTGGGCCGGAAATCACGCCTGGGACTTCGAGATCGCCAGTGCGAATAAACAGGAACGGATACTCCGTGAAGGCCAGCAGGCTCAGCATCACGACCACCAGCACCCCGGTGCGGGTCGGATACGTCAGCAGAATCAGCGGGATGATCTGGGTGAGCCACTGCGGGCTCCAGCCCTGGGCCTGCAGGAAGAAGATCAGCAGGGTGATGCCAACAAAGGCGACCAGGCCGCGATCATCGTAGCGCCGCACAGTGGCGAACACGTAGAACCCAATAAGCGCGGCAGCCCCCAGCCGCAGCCAGCCCGGCACCACCGCCGGATTGCCGAAAAGCTGGCTGGCGGCCTCCACATCGTAATGGATGAGCACCTGGTCAAGTCCCGGTGCCGCGAAGTTGCCTGTGGAGTAGTTGCCGTCCAGCAGCGCCCAAACGCTCTGGTACGATGCTTTCCCAAACTGCGCTGTCAGCGAAACCAGCGCCATCTGCGGGTTGGGATTGCCAACGAGCAGCAGGGCATAGGTCAGGGCGAAGATGCCCAGGGTAATGGCGCTATAGCGCGCGCCCTGCTGAAGGGTGCGAAAGCGAAATACCGCCCCAAGCAGCAGCGCCGGGACGAATTTCGTGAGCGCCCCCAGTGCCGCTGCAACTGCCGACAGGTCATCCCGTTTCTGCAGCAGCCACCAGATGCCCAACAGCAGGAAGAACGTGACGATGATGTCGAAATTCCACCACGTGAATACCAGTGGTACCAGCAGAAGCGCATAGATCCAGGCCAGCGCCATGCCCGTACCCCCACCGTGCAGGCGCGTTCCGATGTCCCGCATCAGGATGAGGTTGCCCACATCAAACGCCAGGATGATGAAGCCGAGAACCAGCGACCATGCAGTGTAATTGCTGTTGGCACCCTGAAGCTGGTAGACCGCCGAGGTCAGCGTATACCATACGGGCGGGAACTCGCTCCACCAATCGCGGAATGGCCAGTCGCCGTTTGCCGTGAGGGCCGAAAGCTGGTAATGATAGTAACGATCCCCCTGTGCGCCGATGCCGCGTTCAACATTGTCAATCAGCAGGGGTTCATAGACCATCGCCATCATGACCCGAAACGTAATGAAGAGGATGAGCAGCAGCCTGAAATCGCCGAGCAGTGCCGCAAGCCCGGCAGTCGTTACCGCCTGTGTGTTTTTCCTGGACATAATCCCGCCTTCCGTGCGCTGGAAACTGGCAAGCAGCGCTTAGTGTAACCCGAATTCCAGTGAAGGGCTTTAGCCCGCGCGAAAGCCATGCCGCTGAAGGGGTGGCAGCGTGTCACAGCAGGTCGAGGGGATCAACTTCGATGCTCCATCCGCGCGGCGTATCCAGGTGCGCCAGCACTGAGGCCGGGTCGATACCGCGCAGGATGACATGCCAGCGGTACTGGCGATTGAGGCGGCTGAAGAAGCACGGGGCAGGCCCGATGAGTTCCAGCCCGCTGCGTTTGGCCGCATCGATGTGCTGGCGCAGAATTGCCGCTGCGCGCTCTGCGTCTTCGCGCGCTTTGAGCGCGTTTTCGGACTGGATGAGGACGCGCGCCAGCCGCCGAAACGGGGGATAGCCCAGGTCTCGCCGGAACGCGATTTCGCGCGCGTAGAAGCCGTAATAATCATGGCGCGAGGCCGCGTCGATCGCGTAATTTCCGGGTTGGTAGGTTTGCAGGATGACGCGGCCACCCAGCAGCCCCCGGCCTGCCCGCCCCGAAACCTGTGTGAGCAGTTGAAACGTCCGTTCGCCCGCGCGGTAGTCCGGCAGCGCCAGACCGGTATCGGCACTGATGACCCCCACCAGGGTGACCAGCGGCAGGTCGAGACCTTTGGCGATCATCTGTGTGCCGACCATAACATCGGCGTCGTGTGTGGCAAAACGTTCCAGAATATGATCGTGCATGGCGGGATTCCTGGCGGTATCGGCATCCCAACGGACGACGCGTGCCAGCGGAAATACACGCGCCACTTCGGCCTCTACCTGCTGCGTACCAGCACCGAAGAACTTGATGCGCCGTGACTTGCACTGCGGGCAAATGGTGGGTGTGGGGCTGTGCAGCCCACAGTGATGACAGTGCAGCGCGGCATCAAAGGCGTGATAGGTGAGCGGCATATCGCAGCGTGGGCAGTGGGCAACATAACCGCAGTCGCGGCAGAAGACGAAGGTAGACGTGCCGCGCCGGTTCAGGAACAGGATGGCCTGCTGCCTGCGCGCCAGCACATCATCCAGCGCATCCTGCAGCAGCGCACTGAACATGCTGGTGTTCCCGGTCTGAAGTTCTTCGCGCATGTCCACAACATCGACCAGGGGCAGATCAATCGTGAGCGCGTCTTCCCCGTCATCGCCTGCGTAACGTGTGCTGATGCCTTCGCGCGCGGCCTGCTGTGCGATGTGCTGGCGGTGCCCCACGATGCGCTGTGGCAGGTTCAAATAGACGTACTCCCCCCGCTCTGATCGAAAGAAGGACTGAATATCCGGCGTGGCGCTGCCCAGAATCACGACTGCATGCTTCAGCGCGGCCATGTGCATTGCCACGAGCCTTGTATCGTAATAGGGGACGGTGCCGTTTCTGAAACTCTGCTCGTGCTCCTCGTCAATGATGATGATGCCAAGCTGCGGGAGCGGCGCAAACAGCGCCGAGCGCGCCCCTACCACCACCTTCACCAGCCCCTCGCGAATGCGCCGCCATGTGTCGTGGCGCTCGCGGTCGCTCAGGGATCCGTGCATGATGGCAACCTGCTTTGGAAAACGCGCCGCCACACGGCGCAGCGTTTGCGCCGTCAGCGCGATTTCTGGCACCAGAAACAACGCCTGTTTTCCCTGTGCCAGCGCTTCTGCAATGGCACGTAGATAGATTTCGGTTTTGCCGCTCCCGGTCACACCGTGCAGCAGAAAGGTCGTAGAAGCAGCAGGATCACGCAGCGCCCCCTGCACTTTGCGCCAAACCATCTCCTGTTCAGGGGTAAGGCGCGGCGGGGTGGTGGGCACAAACTCGCGGCTTGCCAGCACATCCCGCAGGATTTCCTTTTCACCAAACGCGATGTAACCGGGTTCCTCCAACCGTTTAAGGTGAGAAAGGTTCGCCCCGGTCTGCGCGTAAATCCAGCTCACGTCCACAGGGTCGCTTTCCCGCGCGAGCAGCCGCAGGATGTGGGCCAGTGTCTCGGCCTTCCTCAGGCGAATCAGTTCCTCATCCACCGCCTCATGCGGGATTTTCAGCCAGGCATCCTGGTTATCGGTGTCGATAAGCTGTTCTTCCTGCGCCAGTTTTCGCACCGCATGCCTGAATGCGTCTGCCTTCAGGTCTGTGGCTGCCCGAAGATCGCTCAGTGTCACACGCGGTTGTGCTGGTGTCGTCAGGTTGGCCACCATTTGCAGCGTGTCTGCCCGCCGCGACGGTGTGCCGATGTGCCGCATGACTTCCGGCAGATCTTCCAGGGCAACATTCAGGGAGGCGGTCTGGATGGTTCTGGGGCGCACGCGCGGCGGCGCGAGGACGGATTCGCCGCTGAGCACGCCAGCCTTCACCAGGGCTTTCACCGTCTTCTCGGTGTCTGCATGTTTTGTGAGCGTTTGGATCTGCCCCAAACGGCGCGCCCCACGCTGTTTGAGCAGCGCGATGATTTCCTGCTGGAGCGGGTCAACCGGGGTGTAGGTGGTGTCTTCCAGGCGAACCAGCAGGTCATTGTGGCCGGTCATGCCGGGCAGCAGGAACAACCACAAACACAGGCCGATGGGCGCAAGATACGTCTCGCTCATCCAGCGCGCGACCGCGATCTGTGTTTCGCTGACCACAGGCTCCGGGTCAAGACGTGCATCTATGGGCTTGGTTTCTTCTATGGCGCTCACGGGTTGGAGGGCCAGCACGATTCCTGGCTGCATGCTGGTGCCAAAACTGACGCGCACCAGGTGCCCAGGACGAACCTTGCCATCCAGCGACGGCGGGACGTGATAAGTGAAGGTGCTCTGCACCGGCGCATTGATCGCAACTTCTGCAAAGACAGTGTGTTCAGGCATGGCAGTGATTGTAGTTCGGCAGCCGGGCCGATTCCAGGTCAGAATCCAAACGCCCCCGTAATGGGAGGTGGGGGCGCATGGCTATCGGGGAAGCCTGCCCGGTGGGGGTGGTGGGGGCAGCACCCCACCGAGCTTTCATAAAGATAACACAGGCCTGCTGAACCATAGTTGACGACTCCCCTACGGCTTCCCTACGCTGAGAAAAGCAAACGATTTTTGCGGGGGCGACCCGGCAGGCACCCGCCTGGCTTCGCTGCGCTGAGGGAAAACACGGGCGGCGCGCCGGGACTTCAGAGAAAAGTTGTCAAAAGTGGTGAATTAGCGCATCATTGAAGCAAGTTGAAACGACCTGCAACCAAAGGAAATTCGCCATGTTTCCACGACGTACCTTGTTTGCTGCTGTGCTGCTGTGCATGCTGCTTGTGCTGCCTGCGGCCGCCGCGGATCGCAACGAGCTGTCTTTCTCGGTAAGCTGCACTGGCTTCGTTCGTTCGGGCGGGGCTGTTATACTGAACCGCGACAACACCGGCACGAATCGCGAGCGGATCAGCATCACCGCTTACGATGGCAGCGGCAATGTTATTTTTGGCCCACACTATGAAGAGAGCTTTATCGGTTCAACCATCGCCTTTCCGTCCAACGAACCCCTCACCTGGACGACTCTGCCGGTCACCAATCCGCTGACCGTGCGCGTCGTCAGCGAAGCCGGCAACAATTTCAGTACGCAGTTGGTGTACGTCGTGAATGGATACTGCTCGGCACTGGACTCAATCGAACAGGACGAGACCAGCCTGAGCGTGCTCTTAGACAGCATTTCGCCCTCGGTGGGCATCAACGGGTCACTGCCGCGCCCACGTGGACCGGTGCTCTCGCTGGATAACCTGCGGGGTTATGCCATTTCCAACATTACCAGCCTCAACATGCGCAGCGGTGCAGGTCCAGAGTACACCATCGTCGGTCGTATTCGCGGCGGCACGTATCTGCTGCCGGTCGCGCGTAACGAGGATGCCAGTTGGTGGCTGGTGGAGGTCGGCGATTTTGTCGGGTGGGTGAATGCCGAATACCTGATTCTGCGCGGTGACCTGACCGATCTGCCGGTGCTGTTGGGGACGGGCGAAATTGCGCGGCCCACGCTTTACCTCTACAACGAAACGCTGCTGCAGGTTCTGCCGGGTCGCAGCGGGGCGCTTTGCCTCATCCCCGGCGATCTTGAATATTACATTATTGGCCGCGATCTTGGTGCCGAGTGGTTCGAGATTGAGGCGACCTGTGACGGCGTGGCCGTGACGGGTTGGGTTGAGGCGGAGCGCGGCGGTCTGCGCAATCCAGCGGAAACCGATATCCTGATCACGAACTAGCGTACTGCCGACCCGCTCGTATACGTCGGCGGAAATCCATAACCAGTTGGGCACGCCATGCCGTGCCCCTGCTGCTCACTTACTTGCGCTGGGCTGTAAGGCCTTTTCTGCCAGGGTGATCTGAACGGTCACCCTGGTTTTCGCGCCTCGTGGCACACAGGCCCCGCCAGGAAGCTGCTTTAGGTGTCCTGTTCGTGTGGCTCAACCTTCTCCCGTAACCCCAGCTTGCGGCACAGTTGCGAAAGCTGTGCCTGTTCGTCCTCGGTCAGCGCCGCCATTTCTTCGACCATCAGCGCCACATGCCGCGGAAAGTAACCGGCAATGAGCGCGCGCCCCTCTTCTGTGAGGTCAACATCAATGTAACGGTTATCCAGTTCTGACCGCTGGCGCTGGATAAGCCCGCGCTTTTCCATCAGTTTGAGTACGGAGGTCATGTTCGCCGTGCTTTTGAGCAGTTTTTCTGCCAGATCACGCTGCGACAGGCATCCCAGGTGGTAAAGCGCTTCCAGCACACCAAACTGGCTCACGCTTAAACCCAGCTCGGCCAGCAGACGTGAGGTGCGGTTGAGAGCGGTTTCGGCTGCGCGCTGGAGTTTGATGTAAGTATCCAGCGCCAGGCGTTCTTTGTCTGTTCCCTTATATTTGGTCCCCATGATGATAAGATCCTTGCAGCAGCAAACTAACACGCTTCTAATGCGCACGTGCTTGACAACGCCGATGATAGCACGTTTAATAGTTTCAAGTCAAACAGTTTGATCTTTAACTGTATACCCCGCGCCAGAACATCATCTGGCATAGGCACCACCGGGATTGAGCGATAGGAGCGACCTGTGAACCTGCATGGCATACATCACGTGACCGCGATCTCAAGCCAGATCGGCCAGAACGTCGATTTTTATACCCGTGTCCTGGGGATGCGCCTGGTGAAGAAATCTGTTAACCAGGACGATACCAGCGCCTACCACCTGTTCTATGCGGATAAGCTGGGTAGTCCCGGAACCGACATGACTTTCTTCGACTGGCCTGCGCCGCCGGAACAGCGCGGCACGGACAGCATCGTCAGCACGGCTTTTCGCGTCAGCGGCGAAGCGGCGCTGAACTACTGGGCAGCGCGGCTCACCGCCGAGGGGGTCACCACACAGGTTATTGAAACGATCGCCGAACGCCGCCTTCTGCGTTTTGAAGATCCGGAGGGCCAGCGGCTGATGCTGGTTGATGACGGCGGCGCGCCTTATGACGGCGAAATCTGGGATCGCAGCGACGTTCCTGCGGAGTTTGCCATTCGGGGATTCTTCGCAGTAACCCTGTCTATACCGCGCCTTGACTGGATCGCACCCATCCTTACCGGAATCCTGAATTTTGCCGAGTTAAGCCACTTCGTGTCTGCAGATGGCATCGAAACCGTCATCTACACCCTGGATGGGGGTGGCCCTGGCCGCGAAGTATGGGTGCATGTTGAACCGGACAAACGGCCTGCGGTGCAGGGTGCGGGGGCAGTACATCACGTCGCTTTCCGCGTGAGCGACCTCGCAGAACAGCGTGAATGGCACGCGCGCATTACCGGTGCGGGACTGCCAGCCTCAGGGTTCATTGACCGCTACTATTTTAACTCGATCTACTTCCGCATTTCGCAGGGTATCCTGTTCGAGATCGCTACCGATGGACCGGGTTTCGCTACCGACGAAGCGCCCGATAAACTGGGTGAGCGCCTGGCGCTGCCGCCGTTCCTGGAACCCCGCCGCGCCCAGATCGAAGCCCGGCTTAAGCCGATTGTCACCACGCCTCAGTCGTAATCGCGGGTGGCCAGCGGGGAAGGCACATGACCCTCCCCGCATGCTGCGCACCGGCGCAGCAGCAAAACCTGTGCCGGATCAAGCAGCGGAGAAATCCTCAGCGCATCGTCCTGAACATCAATGCGAAAATCGCCCGCGACCGGGTTTCGTCCGACAAAAATGCCGCCTTCTGCCGGATACAGCCGCAGCGCGAAGAAATCACCCCATAACACCCCATCCCCACTGACTTGGACTCCGTAGGTGTACGTTCCGGCAGCAGATGAAGGATCGGCGGCATTGTGATCCATGAGGTTGTACCGCTGGATCTGGCGCGCGGCCTGCATTTCGAGCGCAGTCTGGATGTTCAGATAACGTTCGCCAGGTGTAGGCGACGTGTGCCTGCCGAGCAGGGTTTCAAAGACCGTCTCGCGCACGGCTGCGGTGAACGCGGTTGCGTTTGCGCGGTTGGCCAGCACCACGATACCCAGATCCGCCTGCGGCAGCAGCGCCATCTCTGACGTGAAACCGCCAGTGTTCCCGCCATGATAGATCAACGGTTGGCCGTGAAATGTACCGACGAACCAACCGAGTCCGTAGCGCGTCGTCTCGTTTACCGCTGCACGTGGCGCGCGCAGCGCTTCCAGCGCACTGTGGGGAATGATGCGCGTGCCAGATGCACTGGTGCCGCCCCGAAGCTGCAACTGCACAAAAAGCGCCAGATCTGCCGCCGTAGACCATCCCCCCAATGACGGCAGCGCGGAACCTGTAAAGCGCTCGAAATCTGGCGGCACAGGCAGCCAGTGGTGGTCAGCGCTGGTAACGTATGGCACAGCGCGATCGGCGTCCGCCAGTGCTGTGTCAAATGCAAACCCTGTGCGCGCCATACCCAACGGATCGAAGATGCGGCGCTGCATGTGCGCGCGGTAGGCCGCGTTCAGGTCCAAATCTGGTGTCATGCGGTGGGCCGCTGCCCAGCCTGCCGCTGCCACCAGTTGATTGTTATAGGCGAAGCGCGGCGGATCTGCCGTGCTGACAGGCAAATCTGCCAGCGTTAGCAGCACATCGTCTGGATTCATGGCTGCCAGCAGCAGCGGCAGGTCATGGCGGGGCACACCGCTGGCATGGCCCAGCAGATCGCGTATGCGGAGCTGGGCCGCGTGTTCGATATCTGACAGCGCGAAACCGGGCAGCGCCTCTGCCACCCGTGTATCCCACCCCATTACGCCCTCTTCAACCGCCAGCGCCACCAGCAGCGCCGTCATGGGTTTCACAGCAGATCCCATCATAAACAGGGTGTCTGGGGTTACTGCGTCCCCTGTCGCCACATCGCGCAGGCCGAAACCGCGCAGCATCACCACCGCATCGCCGCGCACCACCGCCACCGCCGCACCGGGGATGTCGAACTGCGCCAGCAGCAGTGCGATGTCTGAACCCAGCGTGTTGGGTGGCGTCATGACCGGTTGAACAAATAAGATCAGGACGATACAGAAGGTCGCAATCAGGCGCATGTCGAATTCCAGGTATAAGCCCACACTTATAGCACATGATAAGCGTTGTGGTCTATCTGTGATACAGGGAACATGATAAAGTGAGTCCTGTCAACACGAGGAGTATGCGCTGAATGAATATTCTCAAGTCGCTGTTCGGGGGCGCGGGGCTGACGGTGCAGGAAGCACAAACCCGCCTGGGTGCCAGGCCTGCCCCTTTTCTGTTGGATGTGCGCCAGCCGGACGAATTCCGTCAGGGGCACATCGCCGGGGCCAAACTCATTCCGCTGAGCGAACTTTCGCGTCGCATCAATGAGATCCCCAAAGATCGTGAAGTGGTCTGCGTATGCCGTTCCGGGTCGCGCAGTGGGATGGCGGCGCGCCAGCTTACTGCGGCGGGGTTTCAGGCGGTGAACCTGAGCGGTGGCATGATGGCGTGGCAGCGCGCCGGGTATCCGGTCAAGCGAGGTCAATAGCCATGTTCGCAGTATGGCTGGCGCTGGGATTCGGAATTGGGGGAATGCTGGGACTGCTGGGCGGTGGTGGCTCGATCCTGACAGTGCCCATCCTGGTCTATGTTGTGGGCCAGACCCCCCAGGCTGCCGTTACGACCTCGCTGGCGATTGTAGGCGCGAACAGTGCCATCGGCGCGCTTTTGCATCGCACACACGGGACGCTGAACTGGCGTGTGGCGCTGCTTTTCGGCGGTGCCGGAATGCTGGTCTCTTACCCGGCAGCAGGCATCTCAAAGATGGTGCCTGCTGAAGCGCTCATGGTGGCCTTCAGCGTGCTGATGCTGGTGGTGGGCATATTGCTGCTAACGCGCCGGTCCGACGTTGGGCAGGAAACTGTGGATGTCTCGCTCCCGAAGGTGTTTCTGGGCGGCGCGGGTGTAGGGCTGCTCACAGGGTTTCTGGGGGTGGGCGGCGGATTCCTGATCGTCCCGGCGCTGGTCATGCTGATCGGCCTGCCGATGCGCCAGGCCGTGGGCACGTCACTGCTGGTCATCGCCATGAACAGCGCCGCCGGTTTCCTGGGGCACATGGGCGACGCCGCGATTGACCTGAACCTGGTCTTAATCTTCGTGGCAGCCGGTTTGGGCGGCACAATGGCCGGGTCTCGCCTTGCGCAGCGGGTGAACCCGGCGACACTGCGGCGCGGTTTCGCGCTGTTCGTCATCGCGCTGGCGCTGGTGCTGCTGGCGGATAACTTACCGAAACTGATCATGCACTTCATCGCCTAACACGCGGTCTAACGTCAATGGCAGGGGAATGGTAGAGGAGAGGAACAATGTATCTCAAGCAATTCTTCGTTGAAGGTCTGGGATGTGCTTCGTACCTGATCGGCTGTGAGGGTGCGGGGGTCGCGGCGGTTGTGGACCCCGACCGGGACGTAGCGAAATATCTGGCTAACGCCGCCGACCGCAACATGACGATCACCCACATCATCGAAACACATCTTCACGCAGATCATGTATCCGGCAATACCGATCTGGCGGCACACACTGGCGCGGCGATCTATGTACACGAGGCAGCGCAAGCCGAATTTGAACACAGGGCGGTGAAGGGCGGGGACGTTATCACGCTGGGTAACGTTGAACTGCATGTGCGCTTCACACCCGGCCACACGCCAGAGAGCATCACGCTGCAAGTGGTGGATAAGACCCGTTCAGGCGAACCCTGGATGGTGCTGACGGGCGATACGCTGTTCGTTGGCGATGCTGGTCGGCCTGATCTGGTGGGCATTGAAGCGGCGCGAGAACTGGCGGGCCACATGCACGACACGCTGATACACGAATACCTGTCGCTCCCTGACGGGGTTATGGTTCTGCCTGGTCACGGGGCCGGGTCGCTGTGCGGTAAGGCCATCGGCTCTGTGCTGACCTCGACCATCGGCTTCGAGCGTCACAACAACCCGGCGCTTCAGATTACCGATCGTAACGATTACATCACGTTTGCGGTCAGCGATCTGCCGGAACAGCCCGGCAATCACAAGCGAATCAAGCAGATTAACCGGCGCGGCCCGCGCCCGCTGGGGGATGTGACTCCCAAAGCGCTGGGTGTCCAGGATGCGCTGGCAGCCTTCAGAAGTGGTGCGGTGCTGCTGGATACGCGCAGCAAAACGGCCTTCAAGGCCAAACACATCCCTGGTGCGGTGCATCTGGAAGCGGACGACCAACTGAGCAACCGCGTTGGTTTTGTGCTGCCTACAGATGCGCCCATTGTGCTGATGCTGGAAACCCCGGATACGTATCGTCAGGTGGTTCTGGCGCTGGCACGTGTGGGCTACGATACGGTGATCGGCTACTTCGCGGAGAGCCTGGCGGTGTGGGAAGCCTTCGGTTTGCCTGTTACGGCGGGTGATGTGCGCGATGTCGAACCAAACGAACTCAGCCAACTACTGAAAGAAAGCCCTGCGCCGCTGGTGATTGACGTCCGCGAAACCTGGGAATATGCGCAGGGGCATGTTCCGGGGGCGCGCCTGATTCCCTTAGGCGAATTTGCGCGCCGCGTCGGTGAGCTTGATCCGGCGCGCCCTATTGCGCTGATCTGTGCAACGGGTTCGCGCAGCCAATCTGCTGCCGCACTGCTGGGCCAGAAGGGTTTCGAGACGGTGTATAACGTGAGTGGCGGTACTTACCGGTGGATGCAGCAGGGGCTGCCGCTGGAACGTGGCGAGGCTAAAGCGAAGTAGGTTACTGGGAAAGGCCGTTTGTGGCTGTACGGTTTCGGGTTGTCCACTGGCGACATGACAACGACGTTGTCGCCAGTTGAACCTGATTAGCCTGATCCTGAGTCTGATAATACGAGAAAGAGGTTAAACGATGACGACCGAAACACAAACCCTGGGCATGACCGCCCATCTGAAAGGTAGTCTTGACGGCGTTATGCCGCAGGTTCACGAAGCCCTGAAGGCAGAAGGGTTCGGTGTGCTCACCGAGATCAACCTGCAGGAAACGATGAAGAAGAAGCTGGACGTCGATTTTCGGCCATACACCATCCTGGGCGCGTGCAACCCATCACTGGCCCACCGCGCGCTGACGGCGAAGCCGGAAATCGGCCTGCTGCTGCCGTGTAATGTGGTCGTATCTCAGCTTGATGCCGATACGGTTGAGGTTGCCATCATTGATCCACGGATGATGATGGGCGTCATCCAGCACCCTGACCTGGAAGCGGTTGCGGCGGAAGCCTATGACCGTCTCAGCCGGGTCCGGGATGCACTTAGCCGGTGATGCCTGCGAACCGTCAGCGCTGCGCTGGCGGTTCACCTGCCCCACAAACCGCCTCACAACGACCTGCGCCACACCGATCCGCGATAGGCTTCGGTAAAGCCCACCACATCATAAATCGTGTTCGCCGCGATCATGTCGCCGGTATCTACGAGGACGGCATTCGCCCCCAGCGCTTTGACGCGGTGCAGACCTTCCAGAATCAGCGCCTGTGCCAACCCCCGGCGGCGGTGATCGGGGTGTGTACATAACGGCTCAAGGATGGCGCAGCGGATGGCCTCAATGTAGGTGTAGCCCACATGTGCCGCAAAGGCTCCGTCAGGGGCTGCTGCCACCAGGTTCAGATGGTGCTGGAACGAAGGCGATGTTGTGGCAAACACCTGGTATTCCTCAGGTGTATGGCTGGTGCGACCAAACCCGGCGTTCAGTAGTGCCGCCATGCGCTGGTAATCTTCCGGGGTGTCTGCCGTGGTGCGCACGCGGTAACCCGGAAGGGCCTGCGGCTGCGCTAAAGGGCGGGCCCCCAGAACCATCCGCCGTGTAACGCCCCCATACGTCATCCGCGCATAGCCCCGCGCCTGAAGCAGCAACCGCATGGGACTGTCGTAATCCAGCGCGAAGATATTCAGGATGCGGTTGCTGCCAGCGGCATCGTCAGATGCTGCCAGATGGTCTTCGGCCCATGTGAGCATAGCTGCTTCAACATCCGGACGGTAGTCAGGATGAAACTGAAAACAGGCGTTCCCTGGGGAGTCCTCATTGACAACGCCGACGATTTGCCCTGAGGCGGTCTCCCACAGGTGGATGCGCTGTGCGAAATCTGGCTGCCAGCCACCTGTTTCGCGGTGGTAGTGCCAACCGTCCCAGCGCCGGATTTCCCAGTTGAGGCCGGCGGGCGTTATCGGATACATCGCGATAAGAAACTGCCGCACGCGCCAGAAATCCTCCGGGCGATCCTACGGACGGTCTATGAGCGGTTCAAGTGCTGACATGGTCGTTTAGTCCAGGCTTGCAGAGCAGTACAAAAATGCGCTCTATCATCGAGATTACGGGCCAACACAGAACCCTGTCAGTGTCGTTTATCAGGCATGAGGCAGAGATTCGACACTGCCGTCTGCTCTGTGAGAATTGCGCCGTGCGCACTATAATGACCGCTGCGAAGACAAGTGAAGGTTAAGCATGGGGCTGAACGACATCCACAATATCCTTTTTAACGCGCATATCCTGTTCTCGGTGGCGATGGGCGTCTGGGCGATGAGTATGGCCGTCCGCAGCCAGTCGATCTCCGGTGATTTCTGGGGCGCGCTGGCGACGATTACGGTCCTGGCGTCGGTTGTGCTGGCCGTAGGGCTTATCATGCTGCTGCAGGGTTTGCGCCCACCGCGGCTTACGCTTTACCTGCTCTATATGGCCTGGCTGGTCATCATCATGCCGGGGCTGTTTACGATGCTGCGTGGGCGCGATGATCGCAATGCCGCCATTGCGTTTGCGATTCTGGCATTCTTCAATGCCACAACATCGCTCAGCATGCTCCAGCGTATGGTTGTTGGACCGTGGACATAACCCACATCCTGCGACAGCGCTTCGCTATCCTGGGGCTGCTGCTGGCGCTGCTTGTGTTTGCCTGTGGGCCAGAACCCACACCTTTCCCCGTAAATGTGCCTCAAACGCCAACCGCAGCCCCGGTGATGACGGCGGCAGTGCAGTGGCGCTATGCGCTGGCACCCAATACGGCGGGGCTGGTGCCGGATTCGCCCCTCATCACCCGCAGTGCCGAGGTTATCCAGCTTCAGAATCCTGTTGAAGCGGCAGACCTGGGTGCGCGTTACGATCTGGTGGCCAGCTATGGCCTGTACCCGGACTGGACTCCGTCACCCGTCCTGCCGCATGCCGCACTGGTGATCGCCCCGGACGGCGTGCGCGACCCTGTGCTCCGCGCGTTGATTGTGCGCAGCCTGAACCCGCAGGCCGCGGCAGACACGTTTGAATTTCCCGGTGCGATTGTTTTTCCGGTAGAGACGCTGCCGTCCGCCAGCATCAAGCAGGAACTGGCCAATCTGGGCTATCCTGACGGGATCGAACTCAACGTTGGCAGCAGCTTTGTGCCGGGGGCCACCGCGCTGGCGGAACAGATGCGTGCAGCAGGGATCTTTGCCCGGCTGATCGTGGTTGAGGATACGGGCACGGCGCTGGAAACCGGCCTGGTGCAGGCGGCGGTGATCGTGTGGGCAGGGGAAACCGAACGCGCGCGCTGGGCAGAAACATATGGCGCAGAACACATCACTGACCTCTATACCACACCCATCAGCTACCGCGCAGTGGAGGCGCTCACCCCCACCTTCTCCGCACATGGCTGGCCCCTGCCCTGACATGAGTGTTCGGAAAACGTTCATCGCAGCGCACCTGTTGCGCATTAGAATGACGACTGACAGACAAGCGAGGGACTGTTCGTGAAAGTCATCCTAACGCATCCCAACGCCGATTTTGATGCAGTTGCTTCGCTGTTGGGAGCGCACAAACTCTATCCAGACAGTGTGCCCATGCTGCCGCGCCGTCTGAACCGCAATGTGCGCGAATTCCTCGCGCTGTATCAGAACGGGCTGCCCCTCAAAACCGGTATTCCGCAAAGCGGGGCGAAAATAACCGGCGTCACCCTGGTGGATACACAGCGCATCAGTGAGCTGAAGGACATTCCCAACGGCACTCCCCTGCGCATCATTGACCATCATCCCAGAATTGACGAGCTGCCCGCGCAGGCTGTGGCACAGATTGAGGAAATCGGGTCGGCGGCGGCGCTGATCGTGGAGCATCTGGAGCAGGGGCGCATCGCCATAACATCGCTGGAGGCGACCCTGTTGGCGCTGGGGATTTATGAGGATACCGGCGCGCTCACTTACGGGACGACGACCCCACGCGACATCCGCGCTGCGGCCTGGCTGCTGGAACAGAATGCCGTGCTGGATATCGTGCGGCGCTTTCTGACGGCTCCGCTTAGCGACGAACAGCGCGCGCTCTACGATGTGCTGCTGAAACAGGCGGAAAGCCGCAGCATTCAGGGCTATATCGTAACGGTATGCACCGCCAGCATCGCACACAATGTAGCGCAGATTAATTCTGTGGCGCACCGCCTGCGCGACGTCCTGGACCCGGCGGCGTTGTTTGTGGTGGTAGAGATGCGGGATTACATTCAACTGGTGTGCCGTTCTGCTGAAGATGCCATTGATGTGAGCGAAATCGCGCGCCTGTTCGGTGGTGGTGGCCATGCGCGCGCCGCCGCAGCGCCCATCGAAGGGATGCCGCTGGCCGAGGTGGTCCGCATCATCTGGGATGAACTGGCAGCGCATGTCAGCCCGGTGTATCGTGTAGCCGATCTGATGTCCTATGGCGTGCAGACGGTGACCC
>CAZQIJ010000044.1:0-17291 GCA_964592955.1 uncultured Anaerolineaceae bacterium | reverse complement strand
ACGGTGCGTTCATCGGCAGCCACAAACGAATTTTCGTGGCTGAAGCGGCCCAGCGCATAGCGCTTGGTGACTTCGTCGTCCACGCCATCAGGGGCCATTTCAACGATCCAGCCATAGTCATAGGGGTTGGCGTCCGCGCCCAGGTAATCGCTCATGCCGTCCACGTTGGCGAAGTCGCTGGCAAACGGTTCGTATTCTTCGGAGGTCAGGCCCGTGTTCCAGGGGGTGACGCTCGAACCGCAGTTGGTCCAGGTGCCGTTCACGCCGCTGAAATCGACCATCTGGCCATCCAGCACGTTCCAGCCTTCTTCGGTCTGCTGCAGGTAAGCGCGGGCCACGCCGCCAGGAATACCTTCGTAGTTGATGTACATCCAGCCTTCGGTGCCCGCTTCGCCGTTCGGCAGCCACATCAGGCCATCGGGATCGTTGTTGACGTATTGCATCGAACCATCAACGCGGTAGATGCCGCCGAACACGTCACCGGACATGCTGTTCGGGATCGGGTCGCCGGAACGCGCGATCAGTTGCAGTTCGCCAGCCGCCACACCCGCCATCAACTGGGCATCGCCTTCGGGAACTTCGATACTTTCAAAATCATCGGTGTTGGCGTTGAAGCCGTTGACAACATACACAGAACCCGCGTTGAACGGATACAGATTGGTCGCGTTGGGGTGCTGGTTGCTGAAGAAGAGGGTGCCGTTGGGGGTGATGGTTGCGCCGGTAACTTCGGCACCACGCGGGGTGTAGCCAAAGCGCTTCATCGAGCCGTCGGCAGGATCGTAAACCCACAGCATGTTGTTGCGGTGGTTGCCGGTGTCTTCGGAGATCCACAGGCGACCGCGCGCATCCAGCGCCAGACCATCGGGGTTGGAGATGTTGTTCACATCACAGCGGTTCGGGGCACCATCCGGGTTGTAGGGGCCGCCCACGACCAGCGGACGCAGCGCGCTGATGTTGTAATCTTCGGCCATGTCTGCAACATAGACGATACCGCAGCGGTTTTCGTCAACGGAAATGTCGCCAGCGCCGTCAGACAAGCCTTCGCTGACTTCGCTCATGGTGATATACAGCTTCATGTTGGCGTTATCCAGCACAACCCATTCCATCTTGCGGAATTCGGCGGTTGCGCCCAGCGATGCGCCGTAGGCGCGGCTTTCCAGAAATGCGGCAAACGGATGATCCAGGGGGATCATATTCCCGGCGGCGTCCTGCGCGGTGGCAGTGCCACCCAGCGCCAGGACCATGAGGATAGCAGCAAGCATTGCTACGGACAGGAAAGAACGACGAGCCATGTGTGAAAATCTCCTTTGCTGTGAGCATAAAGGGGGCGTTTCCGGTGGGAAGCGCTTCACACCAACTTTAGAAATTTGTTGTTAACAGTAATGACAACTCCGTTTAACCTTGTTTAACATCAGCGAAAACCGTGACTGAAGTCACAATTCAGGCAGTGACATTTATCATGGCTGCTGTTGGCGAACCCTGCCCGCGTGCTTAGCGCACACTCACCCGGCTGCCGTCGCTGGTCTTATCCACGATGATATGAACCGGAAAGCTGTCACGCAGTTCGTCGATGTGCGTAATCACCAGGATCATATCGAAATCGTTCTGAATCGCGGTGATAGCTTCCACCAGTTTATAGCGCCCGGCTTCGTCCTGCGTGCCGAAACCTTCATCAATGAACAGGGTGCGCAGGTGCGCCCCGGCTCGCCGCGCCAGCATCTGCGACAATGCCACCCGCACCGCGAAGTTGATGCGGAACGCTTCGCCCCCGCTGTACATCTCGTAATTGCGTGTGCCCAGTTCGTCAGAAATCTCGATGTCCAGCGTCTCGGCCACGCCGCCCGTGATCTTTTCGCGCTGCGTCATAAGCCGCATATGCATTCGCCCGTCCGTCATCCGCGCCAGCAGGTCGTTGGCCGTGATCTCAAGCTCTGGGATCGCCGTCTCAATGATCATCGCCGGGATGCCGTTCTTGCCGAACGCCGTGCGCAGCTCGCGGTAGATGGACTCTTCGAGGCGGAACGTTTCGCGGCGGCGCTCAAGCTGTTCTTTGCGCACGGCCTGGTTTTCCAGGGCCGAAAGCTGCTGCTGCGCGTTAACGACGCGCTCATAGGCGGTGCGTTCCAGGGTGTGCTGTCGCCGCATTTCCGCCTCGCGCGCGGTATACTCCGCCACCTGCACCAGCAGCTCCGCGATCTGTTGGTCGAAGGCCATCACTTCGTCCATGCTCTGCGCAATTACGGCGTTCAGGCGTTCGCGGCGCGCATAGCTGCCGTTGATCGCTTCCTGGAGGGTCGGCAGGGATTCGACGGCGATGGCCAGGCGCGTCTGTAACTGGTCATAGCGGTGATGCTCGCGGAGCTGCCGCCGTGCGTCGTCGTGTGTGTGCTGGTCATAGCCCAGCGCTTCCTGGCGCAGGTCAAGTTCGAGCAGGGCGTCGCGCACATGGGCCGCGAAGGTGCCAGAATCCAGGTCGTTGCGAATGTCGCTCAGCCGCGCCAGATCTTCCGCCAGCCGCACCTCGGCCTGAAGCGCTGCATCGACCTGTGCCTGAAGCTTCCCGGCGTTTTCGATGAGGGTGGGCAGGCGCTTAAGATGCACCTCCAGTTCGTCCAGCGCGCCTTTGTGCGTTTGCAGGTCATCGTTGATGAGGGCGATGCGGTCTTTGTGTTCGCGCCACACCGCGCGCCGCTGCTCCGCCTCCTCAATCAGTTCCGTCACGATCTGCTCGCGGTGCTGCGGCGTCAGTTCCTGGCCGCACAGCGGGCATGTGGATTCTTCCGTAGCCTTCAGCGTTTCGGCGCGCCGCGTGATGTTCTTGCCTTCGGTTTCGATGCTCGTCAGCAGCGACATCAGCCCGGCCCGTTCTTCGCGCAGGGCGTTATCCTGCTGCGTGAAGTCGTCGCGCCGGATCTCCAGCGTGCGCAGCTCCCCAACCTCAAACTGCACCGCTTCCAGCGTTTCATCGGGCCGCGCTTCGATGATCGCCTCCCAGTCGGAAATGCGGCGTTCCAGCGCATCTGCCTCGCTTTCCAGCCGTGCGCGCGCCGCCTCCAACTGGCTGCGCAGGTCGGCACGCTCCTGGTCAATATCGCGCAGCAGCAGCAGTTTATCGCTCAGCGACTGGTCTGCCTCGCGCGCGGATTGCAGCGCGGCATAACCCACCTGAATTTCCTCCCTGGCGGCGATGATCTCAGCATAATCGCTGATCTGCTGCTCCTGCCGCACAATCTGCTGTTCAACGCCCTCCACATCGCGCTGATACTCGCGCAGGCGGCGCTCGCAGTTGATCTTGTTCTCCTGGGCATTGCGCAGGTCGCCGGGCGCGCTTTTGATCTGTTCCAGCAGTTCCTGCGCCACCTTCAGCGCACCCTGTGCTTCATTGTGGCTGATGCTGGCGTCTTCCAGCTCTCGCAGCAGCGCGGGCTTGCGCTGAAGCTCCATCTCAATCTCGTGGATGCGCTGGTCGGCCAGCGCCAACTGCTGTTCCAGGTCTTTGAGGTATGCCTTGACCTGCTCTTCGTAGGTGTCCCACTGCGCCAGCCCCAGGATATCCCCCAGGATCTGTTTGCGGCGGGCGGGTGTGGCGACGGTGAAGGCGTCTGCCTTGCCCTGCTGCAGGAAGGCCGAATGCACGAACGTGTCGTAATCCAGGCGCAGCAGCGCATTGATCTTATCCTGGGTGGCGCGCATACTCCCCTGGTTAATTGTTGTAAACTGGCCGTCCTCGCGCTTCACGAAGAAATCCAGCGTGCCCACGCCGCGCTTGCCCCGTGTGCGCCGCCGCAGCACCCGGTACAGGACGCCTTCCTGTTCAAAATCAAGCTGGACGTGCATATTTTCCTGCCCCTGGTGGATGAGGTCTTCGTCGCGCTTGGCGCGCGCCCATCCCCACAGCGCCCACGTAATGGCATCCAGCAGGGACGATTTTCCCGCGCCGTTGGGGCCGGTCAGGCAGGCCAGGTGAATCCCTTCAAACCGCAGCGGATCAGGCGCGCGGTAGGGGAGAAAGTTACGGATTTCGAGCTTAATCGGGATCATGAATTTACTCAAACAGTTCTGCTTCAACCGCAATGAGTATAGTCCACATGATGGGTAAAAATCTAGAACAGGCGCGTCACCCGGCGCGGCGGCTGCCCATCCCTGCGCTGCCCTGTGCTGCGCATGCGGTGGTTGCGCCGAACGTTAAGGCGCGTTAATCTTCCCGCAGATCGTCCACGCCATTCTTATATACGAAAGTACCTGTCATGTCACACTCACCTGAATTTCGTGACGCGCTTCAGGCGCTCAACGCGCGCAGCCGTCCCCTCATCGACGGCGACAGCCGCGCAGCCGCCCGTGCCATGTTCAAAGCCATCGGCCTAACAGACGCTGACCTTGCCCGTCCGCTCATCGGCATCGCCAACACCTGGACGGAGATCGGCCCGTGCAACTTTCACCTGCGCCGGTTGTCAGCGCGCATTAAAGAGGGTATTCGTGCTGCGGGTGGCACGCCGCTGGAATTCAACACCATCAGCATCAGCGACGGCATTACGATGGGTACAGAAGGCATGAAAGCCTCGCTCATCAGCCGCGAGATGATCGCCGACAGCATCGAACTGGTGACGCGCGCCAACTATTTTGACGCGGTCATTGCCATTTCGTCGTGCGATAAAACGATCCCCGGCACCATCATGGCGCTGCTGCGCCTGGATATTCCCGCGCTTATGCTCTACGGTGGCAGCATTGCCCCCGGCAGTTACCGCGGCAAAGACATCACCGTCCAGGAGGTGTTTGAAGCCATCGGCGCTTTTGCCAACGGGCGCATTTCGCGCGAGGAATTTCTTGAGATTGAGGATGTGGCGTGCCCCGGGCCGGGTGCCTGCGGTGGGCAGTTCACAGCCAACACGATGGCGACACTGGCCGAAATCATGGGGATTTCGCCGATGGGTGCCAACGACATCCCGGCCATGAGTGATGCCAAGGACAGCGCTTCGTTTAACCTGGGTGAACTGATCCTGAACATGGTGCGCGAAGACCTGCGCCCGTCACGGCTGATCACCCGCGCCAGCCTGGAAAACGCCATTGCGTCCGCAGCCGCCAGCGGCGGCAGCACCAACGCTGTGCTGCACACCCTGGCCTTCGCCCGCGAGGCCGGTATTCCGTTTACGCTGGACGACATCGAGGCCATCAGCGCCCGCACCCCGCTGATCGCGGATATGAAGCCCACCGGTCGCTTCACTGCCATCGATATGCACAAAGCAGGCGGCATTCGTCTGCTGGCCAAACGACTGCTGGACGGGGGTTATCTGCACGGCGACGCGCTGACCGTCACCGGGCGCACCCTGGCGCAGGAAGCGGCCTCTGCCCATGAAACCCCAGGTCAGGAAGTCATCGCGCCGCTGGATAGCCCCATCAACATTACCGGTGGGCTGGTGATCCTCAAAGGTAACCTTGCACCTAACGGCGCTGTGATCAAACTTAAGGGCGACGAGCCTATGGTGCATCGCGGGCCAGCGCGCGTGTTTGAGCGTGAAGAAGACGCGATGGATGCCGTCCAGCGCCAGCAGATCCACGCCGGGGATGTGGTTGTGATCCGCTACGAGGGGCCAGTGGGCGGGCCGGGGATGCGCGAAATGCTGGGGGTGACTGCCGCGCTGACCGGTCAGGGTTTGGGGCGCGATGTGCTGCTCATCACCGACGGGCGTTTTTCCGGCGCAACACGCGGGCTGTGCATCGGCCATGTTGCGCCAGAAGCCATGATCGGCGGACCGCTTGCCCTGGTGCGCGAGGGGGATAGCATCGAGGTCGATATCGCGGCGCGCCGCCTCAGCGTCGTGCTCAGTGCGGATGAGCTTGCTGCGCGGCGCAGCCAGTGGACCGCCCCCAAACCCCACTACACATCTGGCGTGATGGCCAAGTATGCGCGCACAGCGCATCAGGCAGATGACGGAGCCGCGACCAATATCGTTGGGTAGCGCGCGGTGGGGGAGCAGGTGCGCAGCGCTCCCCCTCAGCTCACAATTTCCGGCAGGCGCGAAATCCCCTAAAATACACAGCAGGACCTTCACAACCGACCGCTGAGGATGCATGTCGATTAATCCACCGAAACCGACTGAGGATGTTCCGCCGCACTTCGTTACGACCCGGCCAGATGGCTCCCTGGTCATCAGCGCGCAGTATCCCGTGTTCTCTGGCAGCGAGCGCCCCGTACTGGCAGCGTTTTTTGTGCTGCTGGCGCTCAGCCTGTTTATCGTGCAGGCACCGCTCCTTCTGATTTTGCTGCTGCTGGCGCTGCCCGCCAATTCTGTCCTGATCTACTGGCTGGTGCAGCGCGGCGAAGGGGTGATGCTGGTGGTTGATGCCAGCGTTATCGCGGTCACAGAACGCGGCGCGGACGTGCTGCGCGTGGTGCCGCATCAGACCGTTGAAGAAATCGTCGCCGTGCAGGATGCCGCAGTGCCCACACGTTATGCGCTGGTGGCAGGCATGGAGGGCGGCAGAAAAATCACGCTGCTGCCACGCCTCACACAGCGTCAGGCCAGATACCTCGAACACGTCATTGGTGAGCATCTGGGTATGGAGATCTGACCTGCGCCCACCCCCGACCCGCGCTACGGGGTGCGGATTTTCGCGGCCTCGTCCAGCGCGCGTTTCACCAGCGCGCGCAGCACATCCAGGTCAATATCTGCCAGCTTCTTCACGTAGAGACAAGATTTGCCGAGGCTGTGCTTTCCCAGGCGCGCCAGCAGGTCTTCGTGGCCTTCAAACCCCGTCAGCAGGTACAAGGTCAGGTTCTGCTTGCGCGGAGAAAACCCCACCGGAAACCAGTCCAGCGTGCGCCCGCTCGCATACTTCAGCGGCACCGACCCGAAGCCGACGATGGTTTCGCCCCACATCGCCGGTTCGGTACCCGCGATTTCCTGCATCAGGCGCAGCAGCGCAAACGCATCGTCGCGTTTCTTCTTGTCGTCCACCGTCTCAAGAAAAGCTTCAACGCTCGCATCGTTGCGCTGCGTTTTGAGTTCTGCCATCGGGACTCTCCTGTCTCTTGTGAGGATACGCCAAGCATAGCACAGATGTTTTTATCTGCGCAATGCACCCCGATGAATGCGGGCTTTAGCCCGAATTCTGTAAGCGCACGACACACGGGCCGTCCAGAAAAACATCAGACCTGTCTCAGTATCCGAAATCCGAATGCAGCCACGCAAACGGCGCAGCGGCAAACCATAGTATAATGTGGACGCGGTGGGTGGGTGCGCAAACACCCGCTGACGTGCTGACATCGGCAGAGCGAGTCTCTCTATCCGGAGCTGAACCCATGACCCGTATTTTCCTGAATTATCGGCGCACCGACAGCGAAGGGTATGTCGGGCGGCTGTTCGACCATCTCTCCCAGCACTTCGTGCGCGAAAACATCTTCATGGATATCGACAGCCTGCCGCCTGGGATGGATTTCACCGTAGAACTTGAAAAGGCGATAGCGGCCTGTGATGTGCTGCTGGCAGTCATCGGTCCCCAGTGGCTGACGGTGACCGACGACAGCGGCGAACGACGCCTGCACCAGTGGAATGATTTTGTGCGTATCGAAATCGCCAGCGCGCTGAAGCAGGACAAGCTCGTTATTCCGGTACTGGTGGGGCGGGCGCGGATGCCGTCCCCTGCCGAGCTGCCAGAGGATCTGCACCCGCTGGCGCGGCGGCACGCTGTGGAGCTGGGTCATCAGCATTTCGCCCGGGATGTCGAGCGTTTGGCGAATGCCATTCGCAGCACCATTGTCGCCAAACCGCGCGCAGACTCCGAAACCATCCGGCGCAAGGAGCAGGCCATCAAGACCGTGCGCATGGACCTGATGAGCGACACCCGTTCCCCCCTTTACGCGTTTCGCACCCAGAACGATTACCTGCCGGTGGTGGGGGAAGGCAATCCAGACGCCAATATTATCTTCATCGGGGAGACACCGGGCAAAGCCGAAGCGGAGATCGGGCGTCCTTTCTGTGGCCCGTCTGGGGAGGTGCTGGATGAACTGCTGGACGGAATCACCATGAAGCGTGAGGATGTATTCCTCACCAACACCCTGCTGGATCGCACACCAGACAACCGCGAACCGCTGCCAGAAGAGCTTGACTTCTATGCCGTGTACCTGGATCGTCTTCTTGACATCATCCAGCCTACAGTCTTTGCGACGCTGGGCCGTTTTGCGATGGAGTACATGCTGAAGAAGCTGAATATGCCCGAAAAACGAGGGAAGATCAGCGCGCTGCATGGCAGGCTGCTGAAAGCTGAACTGCCCTATGGTGAAGTGCATGTGCTGCCGCTGTTTCACCCGGCCTTTGTGCTGTATTCCCCCAACAAGAAGGACATGCTGCGCAAAGACTTCGAGAAACTGCGGCTGTTTATGTAACCGCCGGGGGTGTTTCTGCCTGCACGGTGCTGTTGCCTACCCATTCGCCATCGGCAGGCGAACCGTGACTGTCGTGCCTTCGTTGACCGTGCTCTGCATGGTGAGCGTGCCTTGATAGAGTTCGGTCAGGCGGCGGGCGATAACCAGCCCCAGGCCGCTGCCCTGCTGCTCATAGAACCAGCGCTCAAACTGCATATAGGCCCCCACCGCGGCGATCTGCTCGCGCGTCATGCCGCGACCGCGATCTGTGACCGTGATGAGCAGCATTTTGCCGTCTGGTTCCACCTGTAGGTTCAGCGCTACCGGCTGGCCCGGCTCTGAGAATTTGAAGGCGTTGTCCAGCAGTTCATCCACGATCTTCGCCAGATCCTGCTCACCCACCACCACGGCTCCGCTCACATCTGCACTCAGGTGCAGGTCTGCCTCGCGCTGAACCTGCTGTGCGCGCATCATGGCCTGGTATTCCACCGTAGCGGCGGCGCTTTCGCTGCGCTGTGTGTGCAGCGTGCTCGTGCGGTGCGGTTCGCGCGCCAGTGTTTCAATGCGCACATAGGTCAGATAGTTTTCCACGAGCCGGTACAGGCGCAGCGCCGCCAGGTTGATGTGCTGTGCCCATTCGGTGATGACAGGCGGGCTGATCTCTGAGGCTTCCATCGTAAGCATATCGGAAAAGCCGATGATCGTATTCAGCGGGGTGCGCAGCTCGTGGGGCAGCGCTGTGCTGATGTTTTCGCGCAGTGCATCCAGCGCCGCCTTCTCTTTTTCCCGCCGTTCGGCCTGCTTTCTGAGCTGCATGCGGATGGTCTCCATCAGCTCATGGCCCAGGAATGGCTTGGTGACGTAATCGTCCGCGCCTTTGCCCATCCCCTGGCGCACGTCGATGCGGTCTGTCTTGGCGGTCAGAAAAATAAACGGGATGGTGGAGGTTTCGCGTTCACTGCGCAGCACCTCCAGCACCTCATAGCCATCCATTTCTGGCATCATAATGTCGCACACAATCAGGTCAGGCATGTAATCACGTGCCACCTGAACCCCAACCAGGCCGTTTTCTGCGCCGCGCACATCAAAGCCTTCGAAGCGCAGCAAATCCATCACATCGTTGCGTAGATAGTAGATATCTTCAATGACCAGGATCTTCGCTTGTTCTTCCGGACTCATCGGTTGCTGTTGTCCTTTCCTGACTGCGATACGGTACATGAACAAGAATTATAGTTCCGTTGTCGCCAGACTGCACCTCAATTGTACCATTATGGAGTTCGACCACGCGTTTAACAACGGATAATCCTAACCCGGTGCCTGGAATGCCGCTCACGTTCGTCCCCCTGCGAAACATGTCAAAGATGTAGGGGCGATCCTCAGCCGGGATCCCAATGCCGTCGTCTTCCACCGAGAGCGTGATCCGCGCGCTGGTGGCCAGCAGGGTGCAGCGGATGTGCCCTCCGTCTGCTGAGTATTTCACTGCGTTCACCATCAGTTCCTTAATGAGTTTGCGCCACAGCACTTTATCGACAAGGGTATCCAGCGCAGGCACCGCTGCGTTAAATGACACATAACGGTCCTTAACCAGGGTGTGCGCGATGTCGTTGATCACCTCGCCCGTATACTGCACCAGGTCCACCGGCCCCAGGCGCACCTCCACAATGCCCTGTGTCACATCGCTGATGGACATCGTATCTTCCAGAAGCTGCACCATTTCCTGAACGGCGGTGCGCACCATTTCAAACCGCGTCTGGCGCTGTTCTTGTGTCATACGCTCAAAATAGCGTTCCAGCAGCTCGTTGGCAGAAAGGATCTTGGTGAGCGGCGTGCGGAACTCGTGCGAAACGGTGGAGACAAAGCGGGATTTCATCTCGCTCAGTTCGCGTTCTTTCGTCAGCGCAAATTGCAGCTCAGCGGTACGCTCTGCCACGCGCTGTTCCAGTTCGGCGTTCGCCAGGCGTATTTCGTCCATCAGCAGCATGTTTTCCAGCACCGCCGCCGCACGATCTGCAAACGCCTTAATGATCCGTCGGTCACGCTCCAGAAAAGCGCCTGCGCGACGGCTCTGCAGATCCAGCACGCCCAGCACACCCTTGTGCGTTTGCAGCGGCACCACAAGCTGTGACCGCACAGCAGCGTTCACCGGGTGGGCGCGTGGGTCTGCCCGCACATCACCGCTGGCCAGCGTCTCGCGCGTGCGTACCGCCTCTGCTGCCAGGGATGTGCCATAAACCGGCAGCGCTTTCGGTTCCTTGGGCTGTATCTCGCCAGAGCGCGACATCTCTTTGAGGTAACCATCTTCCAGCAGCAGCAGGCCGCAGTCCACATAGCGAAAACTGTGTACGACAGTGTGGGTAATGGCGCGCATCAGTTCCGGCATGGTTTCGGGGATCAGCAGGGTGTGGGTAGCGTCGTGCAGGATGGCCAGTTCCGAAACCTGCTTTTCAATGGTGGCATAGAGGTGCGCATTTTCCAGCGCCACCGCCACCTGGCTGACGATGGTCGAAAACAGCGTGAGCTGCACTTCGTCAAACCGTCCGCTTTCGTGATGCTGAATGTGCAGCACCCCTGTGACCTTCCCCCGGCTGATCAGCGGCTCGAAGATTTCACGCTCGTGCATTTGCGGGAGCTGTGTGCGAATGGTCATGCTGACGTAGTCGCTGCCCAGCCTGAAGGGCGTGCTCAGCATATCCATCGTGATTTCTTCCTCCGCACAGCTATAGATACAGCGCACACTCTGCGTTTCGGCGTCATAGGAGAAGATATTCATGCGCGGCGCGTGCAGAATCTGCTGGATGACACGCTCATACAGCAGCGCGTAAATCTCTTCGATCTTCAGCGTGGATGTCAGCGCCTGGCCCACCGTATAGACCACGACCAGGTCGCGGATGCGCGCTTCAAGCTCTGCCGCATGGCTGCTGGCCGTCGCATAAAGCTGTGCGTTGCTGATGGCCACCGAAACCTGCGACGCGAAGACCTGCATGCGGTGTGCGTGTTCGCGGGTATAGAGGTTGGGCACGCCGCTGTTTACGTTCAGGAACCCGGCCAGCCGCTCACCCACATACAGCGGCGCACCCATATACGAGCGCACCCATGCCAGTTCCTGCACAGGGGTCCATTTGTCCGTGGTCCAGATATCCGCGATGCTGAGGATCTGCCCGGTTTGGGCGATGCGCGACAGCCGTTCAGAGCGCAGCGTGTGCTGCGTGCCGCTGGAAGAAATGGTAAACGCCAGCGTCTCGATGGTCGATGTCAGGTTATGCTCGGCATAACCACGGTGCCGCGCCGCCCGCGCCACGCCATCCTCAATCAGCATCACGTCTGCCAGATCGTAGGGGATCACCTGCGCGACGTTGATCAGAATGCGATCCAGCACCGCTTCAAAGTCCAGGGTACCGCTCAGCATCAGGGATGTGTTGTGCAGGCTGTCCAGCATACGCTGGTTCTCGATGCGCACTTGTTCTGCCTCTTTTTCCCGCGTGATGTCCTGCATTGCCCCATAAATACGCAGCGTGCCGTTGTTCTGATGCTGAGGGTAATTGTAATCCCGCAGCCACCGCACAGTGCCATCCTTGTGGATGACCCGAAAATCGCTGATCAGCGGCTGGCCACTCACAACATCCTGCGCGTGTGCCGCCACGATTGCAATATCCTCTGGCACAACCACCGTGCGCCAGCCCCCACCCGCGTCGAACTCCGCAAAGGTTCTGCCGGTCAGCTTCACAAATCCGCTTTCGTCGCCCCAGTCGCGTGTCGCGCGCCCGTCCGGGTAAAGCGTCAGGCTGTACAGGAAATCCGCAAAATGCCTGACCACGCGGTAAGCGGCCTGCGTTGAGGAGTTTTGGGGGTTTTCCACAACCGCACGCAGGCGCACCTGCAGCAGCCGCGAGCTAACGGGTTTGAGCAGCACATCCTGTGCGCCGCGATCCAGAATCGAGTCGATAAGCGCGGGGTCTGAACACAGGCCGACGACAGCCGCGTTTCTTGCGTGCGCTGGCCAGGGGAAGCGGTCCATTTGGGGGGTGTCATAGTCCACAATCAGCAGCGAGACGTTTTCATAAGAATCATGTGCTTTGGTCAGATCGTTTACCGCAACCGATGCCAATCCGTACCCGGAAAGCACCTCTGTTACAGAACGAATGACACTTTCGTCGCTACTGATGATGATGGCGTGGTTGGGAGAAGCTACCAGCATAAGTTAAGGCTTCCTGCGAAAGGTACATTTCATATTGTAAGGGAGGCCCGGCCTGAAAAAGCGTAAATGTTTCAAAAACAGGAACAGCACGGCTGCGCTCAAACCGGCTGGATCTGCACACATTTGCACGCGTGTTTATGCCTGGCTCCACGCCGTCGCCACAAGCAGACCGAAATCCCAACAGAACTCACCTGTCATGTCAAATTGTAGACCCAAAGCAAATATCTGGAAAGTGGATAAGCGGATAACAAACAGGACGGTGCTGGTAGTTGCGCGGTAAGGAGCCCCGGCCCGCCGGGTGCAGCGACTGGCACCCGGCGGATTGCTGCCTGACGATGGGAGATACGCGGCGGTTTAGCGCGTTGGCAGCACCACGACAAAACTGCCGCTGGCGCTCTTCGACTTGTTCGCGATACCGCTCTGACGCGCTTCCACGCGCCAGGTATGGCGGCCCTTCTTCAACGGGTTCGGGAAGGTGTAGCTGCATGTGCCGCTGCTGCACGCTGCGGTGATCCAGCCCGAATTTGTAACCACCCCGCTGCTCACCCGCGTCACCTTAACACGGTACTCGTTGGCAGCGGCGATTTCGCTCCAGCTCAACGTGGGGTTCGTTCCCACCGTCGTATCGCCGAGGGGGCTTACCAGAGACGGTTTGCCGGGGAACTGCACCGTAAAGGCTGCCTTGGCGCTCTTCTGTTTGCCGATAACGCTGTATGCGAAGGCGCGCCACGTATAGGACCCGTTCGGGAACGACACTTCGGGCGTTACGCTGGCCGGGCTCCACGCGCACGAAGCGCCCGAACACTGCACTTCGGCGTCCAGTTTGCCCGTGTCATAGAAGATCGCGCCGGTGGCATCATAGATCACAACACGCACCTCATCGGCGTTGTCACCCGTCCACTGGAACAGGGGCGCGTGCGTGCTCTGTTCCCCGATTGGGCTGGTGGGCACCGGCGTGTCTGCCAGCGTGAACGCGTCGCTCCACGTCACGGCGTAGCCATCGCTGGCACCGCCGCCCTTGGCGCTTTGCAGCGCATTTACGCGGATCGTCTCGCGCCCGCCCGTGATGGTGAAGATGCCGCCAGCGGCCACAGCGCCCCCACGCACCGCAATCGCGCGCATGGGCGATCCGCCCGCGCTTTTATCCGGCGCGGCAAACGGGCTCCAATACAGGCGCTTGGCAAAGTTCGGCGAAACCACGAACACAAACGATTCCCCGCCCTCGTAATTGCCGACGGTGGTCAGGGCCACCTGGCGCGTGCTGCGCGCTTCCAGCGAAGCATAAGCCTCACCGGCGGCATACACGACGCCGTTTTCGTCTGCGGTGATGCTCTCGATGGCAATCGAATTGCCCTTGCCATCACTGAGGCGCGTCAGCAGGAACGCGCCAAGTTCCAGGTTGCCGTTGGCAGCATTAAAGCGCCCATACCACGCCAGCGCTTTCGCCCCACTGATGTTATACGGCGTGTCGTACTGGTCGGTGGACACCAGCGCCGCACCCTGCGAGATGTTCTTCGGGTTGCGCTGGAAGATCGTGTTGCCGCCATCTGTGTAACCGGCGAAGTAAAGCCGGTCATCGCGCCCAATGCTCACACGCTTGCCGCGTGAATCTGCCCCCAGATTCTGACCGAATACCGCTGAAGCGGATTGGTCATAGGATGTCCATTTGTGCGTACCGTTGTACTGGTAGCCTCGCAGAAACGGGACCTGAAGGTTGCTGGCCGCCTGCGTGTACCCCGTAACCACGACGGTCCCGGTGGTCGAATGCACCGCGACATCGGCCACGCTGCGCCCGTTGAGGTTAACCGTGCCCTGCGCCGCGCCGGTCGCATTAAAGACGTATACTTTGCTGCCGCTCACCGCCGCTGCGAAACCGTCACTGCCCAGGGCACACCGGCTGTAATCCCTGGTGGATTCGCTCCAGGTGATGCTCGTGAGGTCGCTGGTCAGCAGCGCCACGCCGAAATCCCCGCATGCCAGCGTACCGGCGCTGCCGGCTTCCAGGTCCTGCACCACGCTGCCGATGCGCGTCAGCGATACGATGCTGGTTCCCGCGCTGTTCAGGCGCAGGATAAAGCCATCTGTGCCGCCGGGCAGCACTGTTGGCAGCGTTCCACCCGGATTGTAGCCGGGCATTTTTCCGGCCAGCAGCAGTTCCGCGCTGGTGTTAAAGTCTACTGCGTTGATTTCGTCTGCGCTGCTGCCGCCCAGGTAGGTGGCTGTGGTCGCTGGCAGGTTGGTGTAGCGTATGGCGCGGGGCTGCCCGCTGACGCCCAGTGTGCTGAAGACAAGAAGCCCGATCCATAAGACCAGAAATCGTTTGAACATGATCTGCCTTTCAACTTTTCTTACGAACTTGCCCATGCTCAGTATATACTCAGAATCGGTTTTGGGGGGTCTGCCGGGTGTGCAAACAGGGCCACATCCCGCCACACCTTGCCGCGCCGTTGGAATTGGTGGCGCTGAAAACCCGCTCCGTAATTGTCAACCGCGCAAAAGTTGTGTAGAATGCACAAGAAACACCCAGTCGGAAAAGTACATTTTGCATGAGAGACCAGACATAAGTCATGTCTTTTCTGACCAAAGCTGTTGTAGACTGAAAGTAAATTAGATTAAGACGATGCCGGACTAAACCGGCGAAGGAGTCATTACCACTTATGGTAGCCTCTTTGAGTCAAACCAATCAGAACAAGCAGGAAACCGCAATGCCGAATGCCTATCAAACGGCAATCGAACAGTATTCCCGTGCTGTGCGGTATTTGGACCTCGACGACTCTATTCTTGAATACATGCGCTATCCCCGCCGCGAGTTCACCGTCAACTTCCCGGTGCGGCGTGATGATGGCCGCGTGGAGATGTTCACAGGGTACCGTGTGCATCACAGCACGGTGCTTGGCCCGTCTAAAGGCGGTATCCGCTACAGCCTGCACGTTGACCTGGACGAAGTGCGCGCCCTGGCAATGTGGATGACCTGGAAATGCTCGCTGGCCAACCTCCCCTATGGCGGCGCGAAGGGCGGGGTTATCGTAGATCCTACCAAACTCAGCCTGCGCGAATTGGAAAACCTCACCCGCCGCTATGCCTCTGAACTCATCCCGCTCATCAGCCCCTATGCCGACGTTCCCGCGCCGGATATGGGCACCACCCCGCAGATGATGGCCTGGATCATGGATACCTACAGCATGACGATGGGCTACTCTGTCCCGGCGATTGTGACCGGGAAACCGGTGAGCGTGGGCGGCAGCCAGGGGCGCGCCGCGGCCACCGGTCGCGGGACCATCATCTGCATGATGGAAGCCCTGCGGCGTCAGAGCACCACAGACGCTGGCAGCGTTCGCGTCGCCATTCAGGGCTTCGGCAACGTCGGTTCACATGCTGCATCGTATGCGCACGAAAAAGGCTTCAGGATTGTGGCGGTGAGCGATGTCTTTGGCGGCATCTATAACCCCAACGGCCTCGATATCCCGTCCGTCCTCGAACATGTGACCATCACCGGTGGCCTGAAGGACTTCCCAGGCGCAGAAAATGTCACCAATGCCGAACTGCTTGTGCTGCCGTGCGAAGTACTCGTCCCGGCTGCTATGGAAAACCAGCTCACGCAGCACAACGCGCCCAGCGTTCAGGCACGCATGATCGTGGAAGGTGCCAACGGCCCCACCACACCCGAAGCAGACGACATCTTCAATGACCGGGGCATTGAGGTCATCCCGGATATTCTGGCCAACGCGGGCGGCGTGATCGTCTCCTATTTCGAATGGGTGCAGGATCTGCAGTCGTTCTTCTGGGACGAAAGCGAAGTCTATCGCCAGCTCGAACGCATTCTGACCCGTTCCTACGAACAGACCTCGCGCGCTACCGAGGAATACAATGTCGATATGCGCACGGCGGCGCAGCTTGTGGCCATCAAGCGTGTGGGCGATGCCCTCAAGACTCGCGGCTTCTACCCCTAAGATTTACCCGTAAGATTTAACCGATACCAGCCAGAACATTGCAGGACAGAGGAACACCGTTCCTCTGTCCTTTTTTTGCGCGCGTCTGGCGTGTGCGCCCTCTGGAACCGCAGCAAGATGTGCATGACGGGTTACAGGAGCAGCGCCCCTGAACCCACCAGATCAATCTCGTTCCTGTACGAATGGATCAACCCATTTAAATCCGCCGGATCTTGGGGCGGGCGAGGCGCGCCTCGTCTCTACGATTGTGCGTATGCGTTTTGGTTTGTCCATTAGCCTGGAAAAATATGATCCTCGGCGCTGTCATCGTCCATCAGTTCAAGCACCACTTTTTCGGCTTTCGCGCCGCGCTTGATGACAAACCGGTCAAAATCACGCACCACATAGGCTTCCGGGAACACGCTGCGTGCTTCGTCGATGATGTCTCGCTCGCGGTAGCGCCGCGACACGTGGTTCAGCAGCAGTGTCTTCACGCTGGCGCTGGTGGCCAGCTCTGCCGCCTGCCGCGCGGTAAGGTGCCCGAACGCGCGCGCTTCGTCCACTTCAGAGTGCAGGAAGGTCGCCTCGATGACCAGCGTATCGGCGTCCGTCACCACATCGCGCAGCGTCTCGGTACGGCCCACATCGCCGATGACGACCAGCTTCGCCCCCGGAACTTCGTCACCCAGCACCATGTCTGGCGTGACGCTGCGCCCATCCTCCAGCGTGATCGTTTCGCCGCGCACCAGCCGCCCGCGTTCCGGCCCGGCGGGGACGTTAAGCGCCTCTGCCTTGGCCACCTGAA
>CAZQIJ010000043.1:8062-17318 GCA_964592955.1 uncultured Anaerolineaceae bacterium | reverse complement strand
TGATCGGGCCGTGCATAAGCGGGGTGTGCTGAAAATCCCCTTCGCTGTAAAGTTCATACGAGTAGTAGGTGTGCAGGCTCTCGTCGTGGCTCATGGCACGCGCCCCCAGAATATGGAAGCGCGTAAAGATCGCAACCGCGAGGATCGCTGCAAAGATCAGCACTTCCCAGTTGAGCGTGATGGCGCGCGACAGGGACGTGCTGAGCGTGTCAGTACGCGGAGAAAACATTTCGGGATTGGTTGCAGACGCCATATCTATCCTTCTGTAGATGCTGTACAGGTTGTGCTCATAATGCAGCCACCACCAGGTTCACAGCGCATGAACGCGCGTCCTGCGGGCTGGCCGGGATGCTGCCGGTAACCCCTTAGCGCCGGTATGAGACCGTCACCATTGCGGCGGCGGGTGTGGCGCGCGGGGTTAAGGCTGCGGCGGGTGTGTGCCCCCCCGCAAAGGCTGGTGATGACGATGCAAACACCGCGATCGTTTCTGCCCCGCCCACCGCCGCGACAGAGGTCGCAAACAGGGTATTGGGGGATGGCGGCTGCGGCACAATGGAACTGCTCTCCCAGGTGCTGAAGGAAAGCGGCATGAGGATGGCGGCAACCACCGTAAGCCCCACCAGCCCATAGCGCATGGTCTGGCGCGAACGTGAGCGCGGTTCCGGCGGGTTCAGGCCAGCCATTTCGGCCTGAACGACGGCCCAGATGCGGTCAAGCTGCGCCTTCTGTGGTTGGCCCACACGGTGAATCTGTCGCTCGAAATCCTGCACCTCATCGCGCTGCTGCAGGTAGGCAGCGTAGAGCGCGGGCGACTCATCAATCGCCCGCCCTATGCGGCGGCGCAGGCGCGGCGCAAGCTCGCCATTGAGGAAGGCGAGCAGGTGGGCGCGGTAGTAACGGAATTTCAGGAATCTCAGCAGGTTCATCAGGCAAAACTCAACAGTTCTTCCAGTAATCCACGTCCAACAGGGTTCAGTTCACCGCGCAGCTTTTCGTGCGCCAGGCGCACACGGCTTTCTGCCGTTTTCTGGGGGCAGTCCATCACGTCGGCGATCTCGCGGTAAGTGAGGCCATGACCATAGCGCAGGATGATGGCCTCCCGCAGCACCGGTGACAGCGAGGCCAGCGCGGTATCTATGGCTTCCTGTGCGGCGCGGCGGATGACGGCAGCTTCTGGGGCCTCGTCATCCGGCGCGGCGATATCCAGTTGAAACAACTGCGACAGGTCAATCACCAAGGGGCGCTTGCGGCGGTACACGTTGCGGCAGCGGCTCACGGCGATGGTGTAGAGCCAGGTTTTGAAGGCAGCGCGCCGCGCATCGAAGTGGCGCAGGTTCCTGAAGGCATACACGAACGTTTCCTGCGAAACGTCTTCGGCATCCTCACGGTTGAGCAGAAGCCCGTAACACAGGCGGTAGATCCCCGCCGCGTAACGGGCATACAACTCCTCAAACGCTGCCTGTTCTGCGGCCAGGCAGCGCGTGATGATCTGTTCGGTAGTTTCCCCGGTTTCATTCATGAGAGTCTGTCTCTGCGTTTCCCGTGCGTCCACGTCGGTGACAGCGGTCAATAGTAACACAGCCCTTTCTGGCTGCCTATTCTACACGCTAAGTACACACTGTTAAGCGCGATTCCTCACCAGCATCTCTGAGTTGCGCGCTTGTTGCGCGGCTGCACGCTGATGAAACACCAGATCCAGATGCGCCGGATGTTTTCGCAGGGGGGGCAAGATCTTACACGGTCAGGGTAAGCGCGCGCAGCACATTAAATGCCCCAACCCCAAAATGTGCGGCGATGGCGGCGCGGGTGGAACCGGTGTGGGCGCGCACGGCTGTGTAGAACAGCGCTTCCAGCAGCGGCAGCAGCAGGCCATACCACAGCAGGGTAAAACCGCCGCCCGTTGGGGCGTAAATCAGCAGGTGAAAAACAGCATGGGCTGCCGCCGTCGCCACAAGACCACCCCATGCCCCCATCATCTGCGCCAGTGACGGAAAAACCACCCCGCGAAAAACCAGTTCATCGCCCACAGGCTGCGCCAGCGCCAGCAGCACAAACGCCAGAATCCAGAGGGTGAAACCAGGTGTCTGTATGCCCTGGAACGCAATGAAGATCTCGATGGGCGGCAGCGCCTGCCCGGTGACGGCGAGGCTGATGAGGTCAAAGGTCAGGGCGGCGGCAATGGCGATAAGTACAACCAGCACCAGCGGCGACCGTGCCGCATCGAGCTGAAGGGCGGCGCGATCTCGGCTGCGGGACACAGTGACGAAAACAGCCATCAGCAGCGAACCGATGATCCAGCCAGTGAGCAGCGCGCCAGGGGTGAAGCCGAATACCAGTGAAGACAGGGTTGAGCCGAGGATGAGGGCGGCAAAAGCCGCGACAACCGTCGTCACGACGGTGACGATGGTCCAGGGGGGTGCCGGTTGTGTGCGCCCGATGCGGCGCGCCATACGGGAGAAAAATGCCACGATCTGTTGTTCCTTATGTTCTTCGTTATGTTGATTACAATTCGTTATGGTTCTTCGGTCGGTGGTGCAGCGTCTCAGGCGGGGAAGAGCTGTAACGCCAGCGCACCAGGGACACAAAGCCGGGCCAGACCATGCAGGCAGTGTTCGCGCACGTTGGCGCACGTTCGCGCACGTTCGCGCACCTTGGCGCACGTTGGCGCACGCAGGGCAAAAGCACCGGTACACCCTGCGCAGGGTGTACCGGCCAGGCCGGGCTGCAAACGATGTCTGCCCCCACCTAAGCCTTTAGAATGCCGCACAGCGGGGCTTCCCACGCCAGCGCCACATGCGCCGCCAGCGCTTCGTCAATCTTCGCTGCGACATCCGGCAGCCACACCGCCGATTTGCGCGAGTCCAGGTCGGCAAACGTGGCGATGCCTTCGATGGTTGCGGCGACGTTGTTCGCGGTGTCATTGGCCATCAGCATCATGAAGTGGATGCGCTTCTCGCTGCGCCCCAGAATGCGCACATGGACGGAAAGCTGATGGGTGACATGCACCTCGGCCAGGTACTGAATGAACTGGCGCAGCGCCATCACCCCCCGGCGCTGCTCCCGGTAGAAGTCCAGCGTACAGCCGAAACTGGCAAAGAGATGCCACGCGGTTTCGTCAAACATCGTCACGTAATGGCGCACGTTGAGGTGCCCTAAGGCGTCGATCTGGTCAGGTTGAATGGACTGCTGGTAGAAGACTGGCAGTTGGCGCACGTTGTCGATAGTCAGCATAGCGTTGAATTAGCCTCCTGCGGGGACGCCTGCGATCCTACGCAGGAGGGCCAGCGTCATCTGGCAGTCTCCAAGCGCACGATGGGCGTTCTTCACGCTGATTCCTTCACGGGCGCAGGCGTTACCCAGTTTCTGAAAGCTGCGCAGCCCACGAAAATTCTGGTAACCGCGCATGGCGCAGAACCATTCTGCTTTGATTTGCGGCTGTTGGTGCCCCGCGCACACCGCTTTCAGGATGTCGCGTTCAAACGCGTCGTTATAGGCCACCACGCACAAGCCAGATAAATGCCGCGCCAGCTCCGCGTAGACTTCTGGGAACATGGGCGCATCCACCACATCGCGGTCATAAATGCCGTGTACGGCAGACGCGCCGGACGGTATGCCCGTGCGCGGTTTCACCAGCGTTTGCATCAGCGTTTGGCCGCGCTGGTCAATAACGGCGATTTCGACCACGTCCACGCGGGGATCGCTGGGAAAGCCGGTGGTTTCAAAGTCAAGGATCACACAGCCTTCGCTGAGGAGCTGTGCGGCGCGTTGGGCAACAGGATGGCGCTCGGTTACGGTCATGGGGATCTGCTCCTGAAAGTTTTCTCACGATTATAACCGAATTCTGACGATTGAACGCAGTCGTCTACAGAACATCACCGCCCACCAGATCCCAGGCGTCGAAGTTCAGCAGCGCGTCTGGCGTTCTGCCTGCGAAGGGTTTGACCGTCAGATAGTATGGGGTGCGGGTATAGGGCAGCACACGGCACACACCAACCGCGTTCAGCGCGTGGCGCACGCGGGATTGCGGCGTGGCCAGCACATGCACAAAGCCCGACCAGCGCCGCAGCAGTTCGTGCAAGTCCGGGCTGTAGGCCGCCAGCAGCGACACACCAAACCGCAGCGGACGGAAAACCAGCACCCCGTAAATGTGGCCACCCTCGCGCCACACCGCATAACGGTAGCGGCGGAACGGATGCTGTGCGTAGCGGTGCGCCACCGTCTGCGCCGTCGTGCAGAGGCGGATATGGGCACGGTCCATAGAGGTATCGAAATCCGGCGGAAGCACATCGACAATTTCCAGCGGAGGCAGTTGTCGCGGGGGCAGCCACGCGAGCAGGGGCTGCATCTGCCCCACCACCTGATAGCCATAACCCCGGCTGCCGCGATCCACCTTCACGCCTTCTGCATTGGAAAAGCCGAAGCCGACGCTGGCACCGGCTTCTTCTACCGCTGCATACACCGGCGCGGCAACGCGTTTGACCAAACCCTGGCCGCGATACTCCGGGTGTACACTCATGTTGAGGCTCATCCCCGCCATAAGCGGGTGGTCGCCATACGGCAGACGCAAATTCACCAACAGGCACGCATACTGGGCGGCGAGCCGGTCCCCCTCCCAGGCACCCCATGCGATGACGGGATAGCCCGCCAGCAGCCAGCGCAGCAAACTGCCCATTTCGGCAGCCGTCCTCCCAAAACTCAGCGCGAGCAAATCTGCCCAGGCTGCCTTGTCGTCTGCCGTCAGCGCCCGTATTTCCAACTGGCCCATGCGTCACTCACCCCTGTAGATTGCTGGTATGCACGCAGTATAGGCGTGGACGGCGTACAGCGCCGTGCGGTGTGCGCACGCCTACCCTACGCTTTGGCGACGTGCCGACACCGCCTGCTCGATGGCGCTGTCTATGGCTGCGTCTAGAGCTTCATCCGTGCTGATGTCGTCTGCCCCGGCAGCGGCGACGCGCGGCTCCAGCGTCAGGTCATCCAGCGCCTGCAAAACGGCAGCGCCGCGCTGTACCCAGGTTTCGCGCTGCGCCGCATAGTCTTCGGGATTAAGTTTGCCGGTGCTGTAGTCTTCGTCGAGGTCGTGCAGGTTGCGCAGCACGCGCGCATAATAAATCTGGAGGCGCTCGCGCTGGCGCTGCTGAGACCCAGCCAGAAGTTCGCCGCCTGTGTCGTCACGGCGCAGCAGCGGCAGCCCCACCCACAGCGCGACCGCGACCACCAGCACCAGCGCGGCCAGTAATCCGGCTACACTCATGGCTGTGTCTCGCTTTCCCCGGCAAGCACCGTGTCCAGCGCTGCACGCAGGGTTTCTGCGTTCACTGGGCCCACAAACACGTGTTGAATCGTGCCGTCGCGCCCGATGATGAACGTTTCAGGCACTCCACCGACGCCGTAGCTGGCGGTGATGCGCGAACCTTCGTCTGCCCCGTTGGGATACGTCAGCCCAAAGTCCTGTATGAACTGCACGGCGGCAGGTTCGACATCCAGGTAGCCCACGCCCACAAACTGCACGCCACGTTCACGGTAATCCGCATAGACGGCCTGCAGTTCTGGCGCTTCGTCGCGGCACGGCGCACACCAGCTCCCCCAGAAGTTTACCACCACCACCTGGCCGCGCTGTTCCGCCAGCGTAAACACATCATCGCTGCTGTAAAGGTTCACGCTGAAATCCGGCGCAGCGCCACTGAAGCGCGTCCCCTCATTGCTGCGCAGCAACTGCCAGCCAATGACCACAATCACTGCCAGGATTCCCAGCAGCAGGACGATGTTCCCGGCGCTGAAAGGCTGCGCACGCGCCGCCCGCGGCTGATCGGTCTCCAGAAAATCCACACTCATCAGGTTTCTTTTGCCTGTCGCTTTGGTTTCTCGTAACGATAAACGTCGGCGTCCTGCGGAACGTCGTCCATCAGGTCGCCCTCAGGCTTGCGGTCATGCCGTCGGCATCCTCGTACCGCGACAAGATTACTTTGAGCAGCGCATCACGTAGGGGCACATCACGCTGCGCCCGATGTGGCGGGCGGTTTCTGAACGGGCGGCTCGCGAACCGCCCCTACAAAAGCCATGTATTGGCATCCGGTTGCGGTCCTAGCCGCGCTGCAGGTCGCGTTCTATGCGTGAACGGTAAGAGTCGTCTGCTTCTGACGCTGCTGGCGTGACAGCGATGGTGGTTTGTGATGGGCGCTGCCGCCAGCGTGAAAGCGTCATCAGGGCGAACGCCAGGCACAGCAGCACCAGCAGCGGCGGCGCGGCCAGCGTCAGCGTCCGCAGGAAGGCATCCTGCGGGACATCGACGACATGCTCACCGAAGCGCGCCACAAAGTCCGCCACGATCTCGTCTGACGTGCGGCCTGCCGCAAGCTGCGCGGCGATCTCGTCCTTCCACTGCTGGCATACGGGTGTCATGCACTTATCCAGCGGGACGTTCTCACATTCCGGGCAGAACATACGCGCGGCGACAGCGTTCACCGCGTCCTGGGTAATGGGCGCTGACTGCTGCGCCAGCGCCGGAAGCGCGGTGAGCAGACACATCACCAGCAGCGCCAGTTTCAGGGGGACAACACGCTGGTGTGTCATGCTTCCGCCCCCATCCGCTTGAGCTTCGCGCCAGAACGCACAGGCAGCGCCACCGGCGACTCATTCGGCCATGCAGAGACAAACGTCCCCATGATCAGAATCAGCGCACCCCACCAGATAAGGTTAACCAGCGGGTTAATGTATACCCAGAACTGCGCGCTGGATGCATCCGCACCGGTCAGCAGCACATAGAAGTCGTTCTCCAGGGTACTGTGCGTCCCGGCGATGGTCATCGTCATGCCGTCACCGAAATCGTCGATGCGCGGGCGCAGGCGCGCGATTTCTGCCCCATCCCGGAACACGGTAACGTCGGCAATCAGCATCAGCCGCCCGTCTTCGGCGGCGGCCTGGGTAACACCATCGTTGCGCAGCGTGTAGCCCTGAATGCGGAGCGTTTGCCCCGTGTTCACCACCTGCTGCGTTTCGTCCTGAAAAATCGTGCTGCCGATGATGCCCAGCCCGATGACGGTCACCCCAAGATGCACCAGGTAGCCCCCGTAACGGCGGCGGTTGCGCGTAAAGAGCGCCAGCACGGCAGCAGGCAGCGCCTCGCCCTTACTGCGCTGGCGTGCCGCTGCCCCGCGGTAGATCTCATAGAGCGCCACGAAGCCAGACAGCAGCACCGCGCTGTAACCGACCAGCGCCACCGGATGGCGCGTGCCGACCAGAAGGATCAACGCCAGCGCGGCCAGCGTCAGCAGCACAGGTACAACCGCCGACCGTCCCAAACGCGCGGCAGAAGTGGCACCCCAGGCAGAGAGCGGCGCGACACCCATGAGGATATACATAAGCAGGAACAGCGGCGGGGTGACCGTGTTGAAATACGCTGCGCCGAGCGAGATTTCGGTGCCGCGCAGCAGTTCAGAGAGGATGGGCGCGCCGAAACTGCCCCAGAAGATGGCCAGCGCCAGCGCCACAAACACCACATTATTCAGCACGAACAGGGTTTCGCGGCTCAGCAGCCCGGTAAAGGTGTGTTCATCGCGCAGTTGATGACGCCGCACGAGGATCAGCGCCACAGAGATCAGCGTGAGGCCAGACCAGAACAGAAACATCGGCAGGCCGATCTGACTGCGGGCGAAGCTGTGGACACTCTCGATGAGGCCGCTGCGTGTGGCAAAGGTGCCAAACATCACCGCGCTGAACGCGCCAATGACGAGGAACATATTCCACAGTTTGAGCATGCCGCGTTTTTCCTGAATCATCACGCTGTGGATGAAAGCCGTGCCCAGCAGCCAGGGCAGAAACGCGGCATTCTCCACCGGGTCCCAGCCCCAGTAGCCGCCCCATCCCAGCACGTCATAGGCCCAGCGCCCACCCAGCACCAGCCCCAGGCTGAGGAACAGCCACGCCACCAGCGCCCAGCGCCGCGTGGCCTTGATCCAGTTGGTGGAGAGATCGCCAGAGGCCAGCGCCGCCATCGCAAAGGCAAATGGGATAACAAAGCCCACAAAACCCAGATACAGCAGCGGCGGGTGGATGATCATACCCCAGTGACGCAGCAGCGGATTAAGGCCGCGCGCAGACTCCGCCAGCACACCGGCAGGCGGCGCAACAGCCCCGGACGGAATCAGCGCGTGGGCAGGGATGCTGGCGTCTGGCGCGAGATCTGGTGTGATCCAGAAGCGGGTGAAGGGGTTTTCCAGGAACAGGTTCAGGAACAGAAAGAAGCCCAGCACCGCCATCGTGTAGGCGATCACACCCGGCATCAGGCGGCGGTCTGTGCGCCAGTTGAGCGTGATCGCGCCGAAGGCGAAAGCGCTCATCAGCAGCGACCAGAACAACAGCGATCCGGCCTGCGATCCCCACAGCGCTGTAATGCGGTAGAACAGCGGGGTTTGCGGGTTGGTGACCGACCACACGTAACTGATCTGATACTGCTGTGTGACCAGCGCCACAAGCAGCGACCCAGCGGCAGTCAGCAGCAGCGGGAAGGGGGTTAACGCGGCGTTGCGCGCGCTGATGAGGAGCCGTTCCGAATGTGTGCGCCCTGCCAGCGCTGCCGTCACCACTGCATAAAACGCCGCGACCAATGCCAGAAAAGTCGCGGTAAGGCCGATCTCAGCCAGCATTGACCTGCATCCCGGGGTGATCGTTCTCACCGCCCACTTCGGCAGACATGTTCGGCCCGCCTTCTTCAAAGCGGCTCGGACACTTAAACTGGAGTTCAGACGCATAGAAGATGCCGTCTTCTCCCAGTTCACCCGTCAGGATGGCCTGTGCTTCGTGCTGAAGCAGTTCAGGCACCGGCTGATTCTCGACGTAGATCGGCAGACGCGTCGCGCCAGGATCGTTGGCAGCGATGTTCAGCGTCTCGGCCAGATTGGTCGTATCCAGCGGGATGTTGGCGATGGTGAAGGTGATCACAGTGTTGGAAGGATTATCGGTATTGACATCGATGGTATCGCCCAACACGACGCCGGTCAGGCGCACGGTTTGCCCCGCGTACTGCGCATCGTTCACCACTTCGTCTACGGTGACGAAGAAGCGCGCACCCAGCAGCGTGCCGGAAAAAATCAGATACCCTACCGCACCCAGCAGCAGGAATCCGCCTAAAAGATACTGCCAGCGCGCACTGCCGCGCGGTGCCAGAAGTTTCGCCTTCAGTTCTTCCTGAGTCGCGTCCAGCGGTTTTTCCCAGGTGGTTTGTGCCATGATCTGCGCTCCTGTCTTACGATAAATC